>JALYHR010000081.1 GCA_030776465.1 Pseudomonadota bacterium | reverse complement strand
CGTTCGCGCTGGATCCTCTCAAACTGCCCGAACAGATTGGTGATATGCGCAAATTTCTCCAAAGCCTCCGGCTTGAGCTGCGCCTCCATCTGGGCAAGGCTGAGGGTGTTATCCTCTTCTTCTTCCTCGACCGGGCGACGGGCACGACGTTCGATGGCTTCTTCGTCCTCGTCGCTCACCTCGGCAACGGGCTCTTCCTCGACTTCTTCCTCTTCCTTGTAAGAGGGTCCGGCCACGGATTCGCTGATCTCGCCATCGGCGGCGACTTCGCCGTCTTCGGTCAGGTTTTCGGGCGGCGGCTCCTTCGACAGCATCGCATCGAGATCGAGGATCTCGCGCAGTTGCATTTCGCCAGCGTTCAGCGCCTCGGACCACTGGATGATCGCGTGAAAGGTGATGGGGCTTTCGCACAGACCCAAAATCATGGTGTCGCGGCCAGCCTCGATGCGCTTGGCAATGGCGATTTCGCCCTCGCGGCTGAGCAATTCGACCGCGCCCATCTCGCGCAGGTACATCCGCACCGGATCGTCGGTGCGCTCGATGATTTCCTTCTTCTTGATGAGGTCGGGGCGTTCGCCCACCGCATCGACTTCTTCGGCTTCATCCTCGACCGCCTTGTCTTCGGGATCGGCGGCATCCTCGTCGTTTTCGACGATGTTCACGCCCATCTCGCTGATCGCGGCCATGATGTCCTCGATCTGTTCGGATGACATCTGGTCTTGCGGCAGCGCCTCGTTCAGCTCGTCATAGGTGATCACGCCGCGCCGTTTGGCACGCGCGATCAGCTTTTTGATCGACGCTTCGTTCAGGTCGATCAGCGGTGCATCGCCTTCGCCTTTTTCCACGCCAGCAATATCTTCGTCCATCATTCCGCCATCGGTTTAGGCAGGCCGGTTCGCGCAATGCGCCTTCCGTTTATTCCCGCATTGCAAATATCGCGACTCGGGGGCTTTGCCCGAGTCGCCGCTCCAATTCCAGCTTTCTCTTCGGTCTGCCTAACCTGCCTTAACATTAACCTCTGTTAAGGAACGCGGTTCCCATCAAACGATCGTTAATGTCCAGCTTCCGTTTGCGCAGCCGCTGTTGCTCTTCAATATCGAACCGCGCGGTAGCCGCTTCCAGCGCCACATCCACCAGGGGTTCCTCGACCAGCTTGGCAATTGCCGCAGCCAGGGCTTCGACCGCCAAATCGCGGTCCCCATCGTCGGTAACGAAGGGATAACGGATACGATTATACTCATCGGGGTTGGGAAGCGACAGGCCACCTTGTAGCAATATGGTAGCAATTGCAGCGGATTCAAGCGCGCCATGGGCATCGAAATGATCGAGCAGCGCCGACATCCGCGCATCGACCTCAGCCAGCGGTGCCAACGCCTCGGCATGACGCGCGATTTCACCGGGCCAGCGGATCAGCCCCGCCACGACCGCGCAGATCAGCGCGCGCTGTCCGTCATGCTGCTGCGTCCGCCATGCGCGCGAGGTTTCGGGCAGGGGCCGGGCAGGGGGCAGTTCCCGGGCAGAACGGCCAGTCGCAAATTTTCGCCCGGTGCCGGCGCGGGGCATGAATGCCGTGCTATCCCGGCGCGGAAAGGCAAAATCGGAAAAACGGTCCAGCCATTCGCGGCGATACATCGCCTTGATATCGGGATCGGCAATGGTGTCGACATGTGCCATCAGCCGTGCCTTCAAACCCGCCTTGTCCTCGGGTGAATGCAGCGGTGCGGCTTCGCGCTCATGTTCCCACAGCATGTCGAGCAACCCGCGCGCGTCGCCCAGCAAACGCTCCATCGCTTGCGCCCCGTCGCGCTTTACCAGGTCGTCGGGATCAAGCCCCATCGGCAATTGCACCATGCGCAGGCTATGCGCCGGGCGCAACAACGGCAAGGCGCGCAATGCGGCGCGGATCGCGGCGCGCCGCCCCGCTGCGTCGCCATCGAAACACAGGATCGGCGTTTCGACCAGCCGCCACAGCATCTCGATCTGCTGTTCGGTGAGCGCTGTGCCCAGCGGCGCGACGCATTCGCCAAATCCTGCCGCTGCCAGCGCGATCACATCCATATAGCCTTCGACGACGATCAGCCGACCATTCTGGCGCGAAGCTGGCCCGGCACGATGCAGATTATACAGCGTGCGGCCCTTGTCGAACAGCGGAGTATCGGGTGAATTCAGATATTTGGGGGCATCTGTTTTGTCCTTTTCGAGGATACGCCCGCCAAACGCGATCACCCGGCCGCGCGCATCCTCGATCGGCAGCATCAACCTGCCCCGGAACCGGTCGTAAGGTTCGCGCTCGTCCACGGCAATGAGCAGCCCCGCCTCGATCAGCAGGTTTTCGGGAAACTGCGACAGCGCCGCCTTCAGTGCCTGCCGCCCTTCCGGCGCATAGCCAAAGCCGAACCGCGCGACGGTATGCGCATCGAACCCGCGTGTGCCCAGATAGCTCCGCGCTTTTGCCCCCTCTGCGCTTGCCAACTGGCTGGCGAACCACGCCTGCGCGGCTGCCATGACCTCGTGCAGACCGGCGCGGGTATCGGCTTTTTCAGCCTCGCGCGGGTCGATCGCGGGCAATTCGATGCCCGCCTCGGCAGCCAGTTCCTTGACCGCGTCCATGAATGACAGGCCGCGCTGGTCGGTCATCCAGCGAATGACATCGCCATGCGCGCCGCAGCCAAAGCAATGGTAAAATCCCTTGGCGTCGTTGACCGTAAAACTGGGCGATTTCTCGTTATGGAACGGGCAACAGGCCTTGAACTCATGCCCCGCCTTGGTCAGCCGCGTCGTCCGCCCGATCACCCCCGACAAGGCAACGCGGGCACGCAGTTCGTCCAGCCATTGCGGGGATAATGACACCTTAGCCGCCCCTTTAAGCCAAAGCCGCTTTGACCAATCCGCTGGCCTTGCTCATGTCGAGCTGGCTGCCGTGGCGCGCTTTCAACTCGGCCATGACGCGGCCCATGTCCTTCATGCCTTCGGCACCCAGTTCCGCCTTGATCGCCAGGATCGCGGCGGTGGTGTCGGCCTCGCTCAACTGCTGCGGCAGGAATTCCTCGATCACCGCCAGTTCGCCTTCTTCGGCCTCGGCCAGTTCGCGTCGGCCGCCCTGTTCGAACAGGCCAATCGATTCGCGGCGCTGCTTGCCCATTTTCTGCAGGACATCGACGACCAGAACATCATCTTCGGGCAGTTGGGCAGCGGTGCGCAATTCGATATCGCGATCCTTGAGCTTGGACAGGATCAGCCGCAGCGCCGTCAGTCGCGGCTTGTCGCCAGCCTTCATCGCGGCAATCTGGGCGGCCTTGATCGAGTCGCGGATCATAAAATGGTCATTTCCTGTCATCACCCCCGTCCGTCCTGAGCTTGTCGAAGGGCTGCCTTTGCTTGCTTTCTAATTCTCGCGGCAAAGAAAGGCAGTGCTTCGACAAGCTCAGCATGAACGGGGTGGGTTCTATCATTCGTATAAAGCCGCAGCGGAACGAAGGCGCATCGTGCGGTCCAGAGTTGATAGCCGGTATTTTCGCGTTTTCCTAGGTTGGCCCGGTGCGATCCCGGCGCGGGCTGGGGTTGACGCCGTGCAAACCGGGGTTTAGCGGCCATCGCTTAGCACCATCGCCAGACTTTGATACGGAGCGCCACCCATGGCCGACCCCGCCTTTTCGCACGCGCCTCAACCTGCCGGAGCGACCGGCGTGCTGGTGTTGGCGGATGGCCATGTCGCCTGGGGCCGGGGTTTTGGCGCCACCGGAACCGCAGTGGGTGAAATCTGCTTCAACACCGCGATGACCGGCTATCAGGAGGTGATGACCGATCCTTCCTATGCCGGGCAGATTGTCACTTTTACTTTTCCACATATCGGCAATGTCGGGGTCAACGACGAAGATCTGGAATCGCTGGCGCCAGGCGCGGTAGGCTGCATCGTCCGGGAAGATGTTACCGCGCCGTCCAATTTTCGCGCTCACGGCGGGTTGGGCGAATGGCTGGCGGCACAAGGCAAGATCGGTTTGTCGGGAATGGATACGCGCGCACTCACCCGGCGCATTCGCCTGTCAGGCGCGCCCAATGCAGTGATCGCGCATGACCCCGACGGGCGCTTCGACATGCCCGCACTGGTGACGCAGGCGCGGGACTGGCCGGGCCTGCTGGGCATGGACCTGGCCAGGATCGTCACCCGCCCCGATCATCAGAAATGGGCTGGCGGCGTCTGGGCGCTGGGCAAGGGCTTTGCCGACATGCCGGATGCGCCCCGCCCGCATGTCGTGGCCATCGATTATGGCGCCAAGGATAATATATTCAGAAATCTGGTGAAGTCTGGTGCCCAAGTCACTGTCGTACCAGCAGAAATAACTCTTGATCAGGTATTGGCGCTTAACCCCGCCGGGGTATTCCTGTCCAACGGACCCGGCGATCCGGCAGCGACGGGCGACTATGCGGTGCCGGTGATTCGCGGGCTGCTGGATCGCGATATACCCGTGTTCGGGATTTGCCTCGGCCACCAGATGCTGGCGATCGCCGCCGGGGGCCGCACCATCAAGATGGAACAGGGCCATCGCGGCGCCAACCACCCGGTCAAGCGGATCAGCGACGATGTGGTCGAGATCACCAGCATGAACCACGGCTTTGCTGTGGATAATTCCGCGCTGCCCGATGCCATCGAGGAAACCCACGTCTCGCTGTTCGACGGCAGCAATTGCGGGATCAGAGTCAAGGGCAAGCGCGCATTCGGGGTCCAATACCATCCCGAAGCCAGCCCCGGCCCGATGGACAGCTTCTACCTGTTCGACCGGTTTGTGGAGATGCTGCGATGAGGGGCAGGGCTGCGCCACTCTTGGCAAATGCGCTGCAAATCGTAACGCAATACATTGGATTGATGCACTAATGCCCAAACGCACAGACATCTCCTCGATCCTGGTTATCGGCGCTGGCCCGATCATCATCGGCCAGGCTTGCGAGTTCGATTATTCGGGCACGCAGGCGATCAAGGCATTGAAGGAGGAGGGCTACCGGGTCGTACTGGTCAATTCCAACCCGGCGACGATCATGACCGATCCCGACATGGCGGATGCCACCTATGTCGAGCCGATCACGCCGGAAATCGTCGCGCGCATCATCGAGAAGGAACGCCCCGACGCGGTGTTGCCGACGATGGGCGGGCAGACGGCACTGAATACCGCGCTGGCGCTGTTCAATGACGGCACGCTGGCGAAATACGGCTGCATCATGATCGGCGCCGACGCCGAGGCGATCGATATGGCCGAGGACCGGATGAAATTCCGCGATGCGATGGACCGGATCGGGCTGGAATCGGCCAAATCGGGGATTGCCCATTCGGTGGAGGAGGCATTCGCGGTGCTGGAACGCACCGGACTGCCCTCGATCATCCGCCCCAGCTTTACCTTGGGCGGCACCGGCGGCGGCGTGGCCTATAACAAGGCGGAGTTCGAGAAAATCGTGCGCTCGGGCCTCGATGCCTCGCCCACGACCGAAGTGCTGATCGAGGAATCGCTGCTCGGCTGGAAAGAATATGAGATGGAAGTCGTGCGCGACCGCCACGACAATTGCATCATCATCTGTTCGATCGAGAACGTCGATCCGATGGGGGTCCATACCGGCGATTCGATCACTGTCGCCCCGGCGCTGACGCTGACCGACAAGGAATACCAGATCATGCGCTCGGCCAGCATCGCCGTGTTGCGTGAAATCGGTGTAGAAACAGGTGGTTCCAACGTACAGTTCGCAGTCAATCCGAAGGATGGCCGGCTAATCGTTATCGAGATGAACCCGCGCGTCTCGCGTTCATCGGCGCTGGCATCGAAGGCTACAGGCTTTCCCATCGCGCGCGTCGCCGCCAAGCTGGCGGTCGGTTACACTCTGGACGAGATCACCAACGAGATTACAGGCGCCACCCCGGCCAGTTTCGAGCCGACCATCGATTACGTCGTCACTAAAATTCCCCGGTTTGCCTTTGAAAAGTTCAAGGGCGCCGAACCGCTGCTGTCCACGGCGATGAAGTCGGTGGGCGAAGTCATGGCCATCGGGCGCAATTTCAAGGAATCGATGCAGAAGGCGTTGCGCGGGCTGGAGACGGGCCTCGACGGCTTCAACGAAATCGAGGACCTGGCGGGCGCCGGGCGCGATGAAATTACCGCCGCCTTGTCGCGCGCCACCCCCGACCGCCTGCTGGCCGCCGCGCAAGCCCTGCGTGAGGGCTTCAGTGTCGCCGATGTCAACGCAATTACCCATTACGATCCGTGGTTTCTGCGCCAGATCGAAGAAATAATCGAGGCCGAGGCCCAGGTCGTCGCCAATGGCTTGCCCAATGATTCGGCGGGGCTGCGCCGCCTGAAAGCGATGGGCTTTTCCGACCGGCGCCTCGCCAGGCTGGCGGTGCGCTCCGTCCATGTCGCGGGCGGGTTGGGGGAAACGCACGCATCGCACTCGGGATTGATCCACGATGTCGTCACGGCGATGGCCGGGGCTGCGACAGAGGGTGACGTCCGCGCGCTGCGGCACCGGCTCGGCGTATTTCCGGTGTTCAAGCGCATCGACAGCTGCGCCGCCGAGTTCGAGGCGATCACGCCTTATATGTACTCGACCTATGAAGCGCCGCTGTTCGGCGAGCCCGAGGACGAGGCAGCGCCCAGCAACCGCCGCAAGATCGTCATTCTGGGTGGTGGCCCCAACCGCATCGGCCAGGGCATCGAGTTCGATTATTGCTGTTGCCACGCCTGTTTTTCGCTGGCCGAAGCGGGCTACGAGACGATCATGATCAACTGCAACCCGGAAACGGTCAGCACCGATTACGACACCTCGGACCGGCTCTATTTCGAACCGCTGACCGCCGAGGACGTGCTGGAAATCCTGCGCGTCGAACAACAGGCGGGCGAGCTGGTCGGAGTGATCGTCCAGTTTGGCGGACAGACCCCGCTGAAACTGGCGCAAGCCCTGGAAGACGCTGGAATTCCGATCCTGGGGACTTCGCCCGATGCCATCGATCTGGCCGAGGACCGCGAGCGGTTTTCGGCGCTGGTCGCACGGCTGGGTCTGAGGCAGCCTGAGAACGGCATGGCGCGCAGCCGCGAAGAAGCCATCGCGGCGGTCAACCGCATTGGTTTTCCGGTGCTGATCCGGCCATCCTATGTGCTGGGCGGTCGCGCCATGGAAATCGTCGACAGCTTTGCGCAGCTGGACGACTACATCGCTACCGCCGTGAAGGTGTCGGGCGACAGCCCCGTGCTGATCGACCAATATCTGCGTGATGCCATCGAATGCGACGTTGACGCGCTGTGCGATGGCGATGTCGTGGTGGTCGCCGGGGTGATGCAGCATATCGAGGAGGCCGGGATCCATTCGGGCGATAGCGCCTGCACCTTGCCGCCATACAATCTGCCCCAGCCGATCATCGCCGAAATGGAGCGCCAGGCCGAATTGCTGGCGCTGGCGCTGGGCGTCAAAGGGTTGATGAACATCCAGTTCGCGGTCCAGAACGGCGAGGTTTTCCTGATCGAGGTCAATCCGCGCGCCTCGCGCACCGTGCCTTTCGTCGCCAAGGCGATCGGCCAGCCGGTGGCCAAGATCGCGGCGCGGGTGATGGCGGGGGAAAAGCTGTCGACCTTCCCGCCGTTCCGCCGCGACCTGCCGTACATGGCCGTGAAGGAGGCGGTGTTCCCCTTTGCCCGCTTCCCCGGCGTCGATCCGGTGCTGGGTCCAGAGATGAAGTCCACTGGCGAAGTCATGGGGCTGGATACGGATTTTGCCATAGCCTATGCCAAGTCGCAGCTGGGCGCGGGAACGATCTTGCCGCAGTCGGGCGTGGTGTTCGTGTCGGTCAAGGATAGCGACAAGAAGGTGATCCTGCCCGCCGTGCGGCAGTTGGTCGATCTGGGTTTCACGATCATTGCTACCGGCGGCACGCAGAAATATCTGGCCGATGCCGGGGTCGTCGTTGCGCAGGTCAACAAGGTTGCCGAGGGCCGACCGCATATCGTCGACAGGATCGTCGATGGCGAAGTGGCTTTCATCATCAACACCACCGAGGGCTGGCAGAGCCTGAAGGATTCGCAGTCGATCCGGGCCTCGGCGCTGAATTCAAAGGTGCCCTATTTCACCACGGCGGCAGCCAGCGTGGCGGCGACGGCGGCAATCGCGGCATTGCGGCGCGCAAAACTTGAAGTTCGATCGTTACAGGACTATTATAGCTGACCCGACAATTGCTCCCCCATTTCAAGATAGGCCCGGCTCGTTGGCAGATAGTCACGGGAAGGTAGTGTAATCGCAAAAATGGGCCCAGCGCGCAGGATAGGACCGAATGGCGAGTATTGAAAAGTTGCCGATGCTGGCGGAAGGCTATGAGCGGCTGACGGCTGAGTTGAAGGCGCTGCGCCAGGAACGCCCGCTGATCGTCGAGGCGATCGAGGAAGCGCGCGCGCATGGCGATTTGTCGGAAAATGCCGAATATCACGCGGCGAAAGAGCGTCAGGGGCAAGTCGAGGCCTCGATCGGCGATTTGGAAGACCGCGTCAGCCGCGCCCAGATCATCGATCCGACCAGTTTGTCGGGCGAAAAAGTAATCTTTGGCGCGACCGTCACCCTGCTCGACGACGACGACAAGCCGGTGCAGTACCAGATCGTCGGGCCCTATGAGGCGGACGCGAAACGCGGCAGGATCAGCTATGCCTCGCCGCTGGGTCGCGCCCTGATCGGGCGGCGGGCCGATGACGAGGTCGAAGTGACCGTGCCGTCGGGCGACCGCTGCTACGTCGTCAAGAAGATTGAGTTTGTGTAGGCAACTTGAGCTAAATCTCCACCTTACCCCGTCTATGCTGAGCTTGTCGAAGCACTGCCCTTCTTTCTTGCACCGTGCCCGGCCTTAAGAAAGAAGTGCAGCCCTTCGACATGCTCAGGGTAGACGGGTTTGGTTGGCGATTCAGATTAACCCACGCTCTAAAATGAGCAGACGGGCAACGGCAGTTGCAGCGCCACCCTTATTCAATCCGCAGGCAAATCCGGTTCCAGCAACCGGTGCAAATGCACGATCACATAGCGCATTTCGGCGTCATCGACGCTTGCGTGGGCCTTGGCGCGCCATGCGCCCTCCGCCGAGGCATAATCGGGGTAAACACCGACCAGATCGAGGCGAGGTAAATCGGTAAATTCCAGAAGCTGCGGATCGCGCACGCGGCCGCCCATGACGAGGTGAAGTTTCTGCATTGGTTGCCTGACTTGAGGGGATCGAAGCGCCGACCTTAACCCTTCGCAAGCGCGGCACGCAAGTCTGAACTCATCTGGCGCTTTAAGCGCGCGCCCATTAATCTGAATCGCCAACCAAACCCGTCTACCCTGAGCATGTCGAAGGGCTGCATTTCTTTCTTGTGATAGCGGGTGGCGCACAAAGAAAAGGACAATGCTTCGACAAGCTCAGCACGGACGGGGGGGTGGACCAGATCTATCGCATCACGTTCTACCCACGGACTTTTCCGATCAGTTTTACCGCGGCTCGGGCAATCGCCTTGCCGCTGTCGTTCAACTGGTTGGCGGCATCCCCGGCCATCTGCTGAGCCTGCTTGCCGATGTCATGCGATTGCTCGACGACGGTTCCGGTGATCGCCTTGCTCATGCTTCCCAGCTTGTCACTGCTTTTACCTGCGGCATCGCTGGCTTTGCCTGCGGCAACACTGGCCTGAGCCGTCAACGCCTGGGCCAATTCGGCGACGATTATCGAGATATTTCGCGCTTGCTTGTTGATCTTGCGCTTCTTTTTACGCGGCATCAGCACGGCGGCGAGCAAGCCGATGGCTACCCCACCGGCAATGACCAGACCGACGTTTTCGGCGACAAAATCGGTTGCGCCATCGACGGCATTCTCGATGCTTGCGGTCATGTCATCATTCATCTGCATATTCCTTCAGTCTGCGCCAGGCGTTGGCGGTCACCAGCTTGATGCGGTCGCCTATTCTTTCGGGCACCGACTTGCGCATCGTGAAACGATCGAGCAGCGCGTTTGCTCCCGCAAATATCGGCTTGCGGGCCACCCACAGCATCAGCGCGGCCGCCGTTGCCGCGACGACGCCGCGACTGTCACCGGCAATTTCCATCGCCTGATGCGCCGCCGACAGTGCCGTCCGCTGCGCCTCGGCGGTGACGCGGCGTTTCAATTCCGCTGGCGCCAGATCGACCTTGGCTCGCCCCAGGCGATGCCTGAATTCGGCGCGAGCGCGTTTAAGCGTAGCCCGCCGCTCGGCCAGTCTAGGATCGGACCGGATCATCCCGCGTCCTTGTCATCGTGCAACAGCGCCATGAACCTGGTCACGCCGCGCCAGGCCAGCAACCCGGCGATCAGCGTGGCGATCAACAGGCCGCCGACCACCACCGCCATCGCGCCCCATGGCCCCAGCAATGGCGCCAACGCCAGCAACAGCCCGACCACCACCGCCATCAGCCCAAAGAACAGCAGCGCCAAGGCCAACGCGCCAAAGCCCGCAATCGCGGCGGCTGCCTTGGCCATCAACCCCGCCCGGGTCTTTTGATAGGCCAGTTCGGCATCCGCAAACTGGCGGGCAGCGGCGATCAACTGACGCACTTCATCCGCTATCGATGGCTTGTCCGGCCCGGACGCCGACAGCCGCGCTGCCTCGTCCAACCTCTCGCCATAATCAGCCATGCAGCTGTCCCCTCCAGTCATTGGCTCTGGCATCATTGGCCGCGAAGCAACGCATTCGCCGGACCGGCCCGCTTCATTCGCCGGACCGGCCCGCGCCTTTAGTCGTCCGAACCCGAAAACAGCCGGGCGAGCATAAATCCGGCAACCGCAGCGATGCCGACCGCAAGGCCGGGGCTTTTCCGCACGAAACTGGCGACATCATCCCCCAGTTCATTCAGGTCCTTGGCATCCAGCCGGGCGGCGGCATCCTGGATCGAACGCGCGGCAGTGCGGGCATAGTCGCCATATTGGGGCCCAAGCTTTTCATCGATGGCTGGCGCGTTGTCGGACACGACCTTGCCCAGCCCCGAAATCGCGCCGCTGGCCCGCGTCTTGCCGTCCACGGCCAGCGCCGCAGCGCGATCCTTGGCAGTTTCGAGCAAATCGCTGCCTTTGGCGGAAAGCTGGTCGGCATAGGCCCCGGCGCGATCCTGCGCCACATTGCCCAGCGCCGCCGCGCCGCCTTTGGCTTCTTCCAGCGCCTTGGCAAAGCGGGCCTTGGCCTCGGGCATCTGGTCCTCGCTGACGGGGGAGGGTGCCGGGATGTTGTCGTCGGGCATGGCTATTCCTTTCTTGCGGGTCGCGAATGCAATTATGTCTGGCGCAAAAGGCTCGCGCCATGCGCTTACCATGCTGCAATGCGGCTTGCCTGCCAAGGTTCCCCTGCTAAATCATCCGCCTCGGGGAAAACAAGTCGTGACGTGCCGATCCGGTCGTCGCCACGCTCGCCCCCATCGATTTCCAGGAGAATACATTTTATGACCGCGATTATTGACATCCACGCGCGTGAGATACTCGACAGCCGGGGCAATCCGACGGTCGAGGTGGATGTGCTGCTCGAAGATGGCAGCTTTGGTCGCGCGATGGTGCCATCGGGCGCCTCGACCGGCAAGCATGAGGCAGTCGAACTGCGCGATGGCGACAAGAGCCGTTATCTGGGCAAGGGTGTGTTGAAGGCCGTCGCCGCCGTCAACGACGAGATTGGCGAGGCGCTGAGCGGCCATGATGCCGAGGATCAGCGCGACATCGACCTCGCCATGATCGCGCTGGACGAGACCGAGAACAAGAGCCGCCTGGGCGCGAACGCGATCCTGGGGGTCAGTCTGGCCATCGCCAAAGCCGCCGCCGATGCGCGCGGCCTGCCACTGTACGCCTATATCGGCGGGGTCTCCGCGCATGTCCTGCCAGTGCCGATGATGAACATCATCAACGGCGGCGAACATGCTGATAACCCTATCGATTTTCAGGAATTCATGATCGTGCCGGTCGGCGCGCCCAGCCTGACCGAGGCAGTGCGCTGGGGTTCGGAAATCTTTCACACGCTCAAATCCGGCCTCAAGGACAAGGGGCTGGCGACCGCCGTCGGCGACGAAGGGGGCTTTGCCCCCAATCTCGCCAGCACCCGCGCCGCGCTCGATTTCATCATGGCCTCGATCGAAAAGGCCGGGTTCAAGCCCGGCAGCGACGTCGCCCTGGCGCTGGATTGCGCCGCCACCGAATTCTTCAAAAACGGCAAATATGAAATCAGCGGCGAAGGTCTGTCATTGGCCCCCGCAGCCATGGCCGAATATCTGGCCGAATTGGCGCGCGATTACCCGATCGTGTCGATCGAGGACGGCATGAGCGAAGACGATTTCGAAGGCTGGGCCGCCCTGACCGCCAGCATCGGCCACCAGGTGCAACTGGTCGGCGACGATCTGTTCGTGACCAACCCCAAGCGCCTGACCATGGGCATCGCCAAGGGCCTGGCCAATTCCCTGCTGGTCAAGGTCAACCAGATCGGCACGCTGACGGAAACATTGGAAGCGGTCGCGATCGCCCAGCGCCACGGCTACACCGCCGTCATGTCGCACCGCTCCGGCGAAACCGAAGACTCGATCATCGCCGACCTGTCCGTCGCCACCAACTGCGGCCAGATCAAAACCGGCAGCCTGGCGCGCTCCGACCGGTTGGCGAAGTATAACCAGTTGATGCGGATCGAAGAAGAACTGGGCAGCTCGGCGGTGTATGCCGGGGCGTCGGGGTACGGGTTGAAGGCGCGCTGAGGTTTTTGTCAGGGTAAGGTGCGAGGGGCAAACCCCTCGCGCTCCCCGTCATGTCTTGGTGGCGCGCCCTCTCGCCTTTCGGGTCGAGTCGATATGTGGGTCGGACCGCGCGAGATGATATACTTCAAAGTCATACCACCGAAATATCTGGAATTGCTGGATGGCGGACGGTCGTCGAGTTATCAGGAATGACCTGAGGTGCCAGCAAGCGGACTGTCAGCTTCCGGGCGATTAATTACGAAAATAAAAGTTCACCACTTAATCCCACCCCCGCGAAAAAAAACAAATCCGATCAATTGAGATGTCTCGATGGAGGCATAAGTAACCAAAGGCCAAAGGTAAAGTTCGAGACAAGCGAGGCTGCAATTAAAGAATAGGCAATTGTGGTCGCTTGCATTGCCATTTGAGGCTGAAATCCAGACAACGGCTTTAATGAAAGGCAAATTAACGTTGACAGCATTGTGCCAATTATTGGCAGAATAATACCTCTACGAAGTTGCATCACTCGAAAGGCAATGAAACGGCGGGGAAAATTAGTTGCTGCGATAACTTCGAGTGCGTCCTTAGTCACGTTAACGCCTTGCATGAACTTTTCGACCGTTGCGGTAATTGAACGTGCCTCAATCTTCGGATTTCGTTCTCGGAGTGCCTTCCATCGCGTCAACAAGACTTTGTTATGGAAAAATCCAAGCCACACCATATATTCGCAGAAAATTCTTATAAATTCAGTCTCGCGAACTTCGTTGAAAACAGTCGAATCTCGATGATTTGAAAATTCCTCTCGCATGTAGTGCAAAGATTGATGAGCAAGTTTTACAATGGCTCTCGCCTTATCGCGCGTCATGGGTTTATTAATATTTGGATATCCCTGCTTTTTTAGAGATTTCAAGAACCATAGAGAGCCATTAGTGCCTCCATACGTTCCGCCAACCAGTGCGACCTTATGGCGCCGCACGTCGTGAACAAGTCGTACAACTTCAATCGCGCAATAAGTTACTTCATGTACGGCTCGCTCAGTCGGCGTTCGTGATGATGTCCACGGAAAAAACCACACACCATCCCATTTCGGCCTGGGGGTGAAGAGTTGTTCGCCTTCACTGAAGAAACTCAGTGTCTCTGGTGCTTCACTCATAGCTTTTTTAACGGAATTGACACTCGATAGTAGATATCCTTTCGTCTCATAATAGCGATTTGCGTCTGCTGCGACTACCTCCAAGATTTGCTTCAACGTCTCGGCAGGTTTCTCGGAGACTGCGTACCGCGCAAGCACCGCTGTCGCACCCAACATTGGCAGTGCATTGCTGATTGCAAGCACAGGTAGTGTACTCCAAATGAAGCTGATAAGCTCGGCGTTACTACTTTTCGAATTCACTCCAACCACCCAGAGATGGTGAGCAAACAGAGCAACGGGCACCGCTATCAGTAGCTCTATCAACCAAACACGCGTTCCATACGCATTGAGCGAGATTGCGGTCCGACGTATCGAGCGGAGGCAAAGGCGACGAAGCTTTTGACGCAACTTCATGGGATCATTCGGTAAGCGTCTGAAACCGGGAAAGCAACCGAGGGTCTTGGGCTTCCAGAATGGGCGCGAAGCTGTCGTAGCCCTCAATGGGGCCGCAAGCGAACATTTGGTCGCTTGATGGGTTTGTGACGTGAACCCACGCGGCGCTGACAGCCTGCGACGCTGCAAGATTGCACCATGCCCGATTGGCGCGCAACGAAGACATACCGGGGTCTGGGGCCCATGGCCCCAGGTCTATCGCTTTCTTTCAGCCTTGCCCTGCCTGCCGCCTTTCTTGCGAAATTGGCCCTAGCCGCCGAATCGCTCCTTCAGCGCCAACAGCGTCAGCGCCGCCTTGGCTGCTTCGCCGCCCTTGTCCTTTTGCGCGGGGTCGGCGCGGACCAGGGCTTGGGCTTCGTTTTCCACGGTTAAAATACCATTGCCGATGGGGATTCCGTCCATGGTCAGGGCCATGATGCCGCGTGCGCTTTCGCCGGCGACGATTTCGAAATGATAGGTTTCGCCGCGGATCACGACGCCGATGGCGACAAAGCCGTCGTAGTCGCCACTGGCTTCGGCCAGCGAGATCGCGGCGGGAATTTCCAGCGCGCCGGGTACCGTGATGACATCGGCGCGATGGCCGGCTGCCTTTAGCGCGGCGGTGGCGCCGGCCACCAGCATGTCGTTGAGGTGATCGTAAAAGCGCGCTTCAACGATGCAAAATCTGGCCATGTGCCTGGGTTCCCTTCCGGATTGCCGGGTTTGTCAGGCAGGACAGCCGATGAATGATCGGGGCGATCATTGCCCGCCAGCCTCCTGCTTTGTGCAATTGTGCCCTTAGCTGGATTTCCATGGCTGTGGCCAGAGCCGATACCGCCAGCGCGGCGAGCACGGCTTGCCATGATGATGCGCCATGATTGCGCAGGCGGATCAGCAGCGGAAAATGGATCGCGTAGAGCGGGAACGACCATGCCCCGGCAAAGCAGGCAATCGCGACGCCTGCGCCCGCGCCTTTGCCCATCTGCAGCCGCATTGCTCCGGCGATGATCAACGGGCAGGCGATCACGACAAAACCCATGTCGAACAGCCATGATGTTACCCCGAACCAGCCGGCGGCCAGCAACAGCCCCGGCATCGCGGCCAGCGCGATCAGCGGCGGCAGCGCGAAATTCGGCTGGTCGCCCCAGGCCTGGCGGATGGCGATGCCCATGAGATAGGCCAGCATCAGCCGGGGCAGGGCGAGCGCGATGTTTTCCGGGCGCGAACCGACATCGAAGCTGCCCGCATAGGCCGCCGCCGCGCCCATCGCCGCTGCGCTGACCGCGATGGCCAGCGCCAGCAACGCACCCCGCAGCCGGAACAACACCACCCGGTGCAGCAGATTGCCCAGCAGGATGAAAATGATCGTCCAGGCAGGAACATCCAGCGGATAGACCTGCCGCTGAAAAGTCACCGGCACCAGCAGCAGATTGGCGGTCGCGATGGGTAGAAAATGGGCGAGGTTCGGCAGTCGCAAATGCAGCAAAGGCCAGCCGATGACGCCGCCCAGCGCCATCATCGGCCACATCCGCGCATAGCGCTCCCACACGAATTTGGCGTTTGCGCGCAGTGCCTGGCTGACGGGTGGCTTGCCCTCGAATGCGCGCGCCATGACATAGCCGCTGAGCATGAAAAACAGATCGACGCCGAGATAGCCCTTGGCGAAGACACGCGGCAGGCCGAAAATCACCGGTGTATGCAGCGCCAGCACGCATAGAGCCGCGATCCAGCGCAATAGCTCCAGTCCAGGCAGGCGGGCGGGGTTAGGGGCCATTATCGGCCCCCGGTACGGGATCGACCTCGGCCGGGCCATCGCTGACCGCCTTGGCAAAGGTAAATTTGATCCGCACCCAGGACCCGATCAGGACCTGGCCATCCTTGCGCGGAGGCACCACCAGAAACTGCCATGCCGCCCGGCGCAGCGCCCGTGCCAGCCCCGACCCCGGTGGCGATTCTTCCAGTTCCTGGCAATTCTCGACGTGGTAATGTTCGATCGTCTGGCAGGCGATCGTCGCCCATTCGCCCTGGCTGGTGGTTTGCGACAGATAGGTCGCCAGTTCTGCGTGAGTCGGCTCACGGTACCATTCGGCATTGTACAGGTGCACGCCGCCCGGCCCTTCGCCCGGCCCATAGGTCGAAGCACTGTCGCCGCTGGCGCTGTTCCCGTTGCCTGCGGCATGGCCGGATAGTTTTGAAATGTCGGTCGCCTCATAGGCCTGTTTCGACATATTCAGCAGCGGCGTCACCGGAACCGGGGGCTTGACCACGGGCGGGTGAGGAACCGGCGGCGCAATCCGTGGCGGGGCCGACGGATGGCTGGTGGTGGTATGCGGATGGGTGGTTTTCGCGCCCGATTGTTGTGGGAACTGGATCGCCACCAGCCGCGAAAGCTTGCGTTCCGCGCTCGGCCCCAACGCGCCCATCGCCAGCATCAGCAACGCGATCAGGACCGTCGTCGCCGCCGCCAGCAGGAACGACACCAGCCGGTTGCGCCACGTCGGCTGACTCAGGTAGGTTTGGCGTGTCCAATAGGTTTGGGGCTGGGGCAGCGTGCGATCCTTCGGCGCCGCGCGTATAGATTGCGCGACCGCTTCTCAACCGGGGAGTTGTAACCGATTGCCGCATTTTCCAACACCGATGCCAGCGATCTGGCCGTGACACGCCCGCACCGTGCGATTACTGGAGCAGCCATGACCCATTATCCCGAACTTGGCCTGCTGATCGATGGCGAATGGCGCCGCCCCGCCCATCGCATCCCGGTGCTCAACCCCGCCGACCAGTCGGTGCTGGGGATGCTGCCTTGCGCCGATGCGGGCGATATTGCTGATGCCATCGCCGCCGCGACTCGCGGTTTTACCCAATGGCGCCGGGTCGCGCCGGGTGAGCGGGCAAAGATCATCCTGCGGGCGGCGCAATTGATCCGGGACCGCGCCGACGACATCGCTTATGTCTCGACGCTGGAACAAGGCAAGCCGCTGGCGCAATCGAAGATGGAAGTGCTGCGCGCCGCCAGTATTTTCGAATGGGACGCCAATGAAGCGCTGCGGCTGTATGGCCGGGTGATCCCCGGCGAACGCGGGCTGCGGCACATCGTGTTGCGCGAACCGATCGGCGTCGTCGCTGCCTTTTCGCCGTGGAATTTCCCGGTCAGTTCGCCCGCGCGCAAAATTGCCGGGGCGCTGGCAACGGGCTGCGCGATCATCCTGAAGGCTTCGGAAGAAACCCCGGCGGGATCGATCCAGATGGCGCAGGCGTTTATCGATGCGGGGTTGCCGAAGGGTGTATTCAACCTGATTTACGGCAATCCTGCGCAGATATCCGAGGCGCTGATCCCGCATCCCGCGATCCGCCTGGTGCATTTCACCGGATCGGTGCCGGTGGGCAAGCAGCTTGCCGCGCTGGCCGGGGCGCATATGAAGCCGGTGGTCATGGAATTGGGCGGCCACGGCCCGGTGATCGTCTGCGCCGATGCCGACCCGGTCGCCACCGCGCTGGCCTCGGTCATGGTCAAGACGCGCAACGCCGGTCAGATCTGCGTTTCGCCGACGCGCTGGATCGTCGATGACAGCATATACGACCGTTTTGTCGAAACCGCCGCCAAGCGCGCCGCCGAACTGCGCATGGGCAGCGGCATCGACGCGGCGACCGAAGTCGGCCCGCTGGCCAATCCGCGCCGGGTGGAAGCGATCGCCGCATTGGTCGAAGATGCGCGCGCGCGCGGTGCCCGGATCGCGGCGGGCGGCAACCAGCCAGCGGGAGAGGGGTTCTTTTATCCGGTGACGATCATCGCCGATATGCCGCCGGAATGCCGGGTGCTGCATGAGGAACCGTTCGGGCCACTGTTGCTGGTCCAGCGTTTCGGCGATCTGGACGAGGCGATCGCCATGGCCAATTCGCTGCCGTTCGGGCTGGCCGCCTATGCCTTTACCGATAGCGCCAGCAACGCCGACCGGCTGATGGATGGGCTGGAATGCGGGACATTGTCGATCAACCACTTCGTCGCGTCTTTGCCCGAAACCCCGTTCGGCGGGGTCAAGGACAGCGGCTATGGGCGCGAAGGTGGCCCCGAGGGTCTGGAATCCTATACCGTGGTCAAGAACGTCTCGTTCCGCATGAGCCCCGCTTGAGCCATCGCAGCCGCACCCGGTTCCCGCAAAATCGGCTGAAATTGCCGGTGGGCAGGAACAATGCTGCGGGCCGTACGGCGAGACTGGCGAGTCGAGGATCAATCGGGTCGGGCGGGCGTTTCTCCGTCCATGGCTGAGTTCGATTCATCCACGCAAACGCTTGCGAACGCAGACGTGCCGGAAGGCGCCGAGTCTGATTCCGACCTGCGCCTTGACCGCCCGCGAAATCCACTGAGATGGCTATGGCGGATATTCGCCGCGCTCGTAGTGCTGCTGTTCGCGGCGTGGCTGGTGCTGTTCATCACCAGGGGGCGCTTCCTGAAACATCCCTTCGAGCGCTGGGCATCGGCACAACTGCAACGCCCCGTAACGGTGGGCGGCGATTTCAACCTCTATTTCAATCCCATCGATGTTGCATTTCTGGCAGAGAATATCAGCATTCCCAACCCGCCGTGGACTCACACGCCGCAGTTTTTCACGGCCAAGCGCGTTGCCCTGCGGATGCGCACATTTCCGCTGCTGTTCGGCAAGCGCGAGATGGCCTGGCTCGACCTGAATTCATCGCACGTCGATGCCGAATGGGATGCGCACCGCCGCCGCAATAGCTGGACTTTCGGCAATCCCAACCAGCCCGGTCATCCCCTGCACCTGCCCGATATCGAGCACGCCACCATCGCCGGCACCACCGCCGATTATCGCGATCCGTCGATGCAATTGATCGCCCACGCCGCCATCGACACCGTTCAGGCGCGCGACACAAGGTTCGCGCGCGACATCCGCTTCACCGGCACCGGCTCGCTGCGCGCCAAGCCAGTCAGTTTTACCGGGCGCATCCTTGATCCCAACCAGGCGGTGCTGGCTGGTGGGCAATCGAATATAGTGTTTCATGCCAATGCCCCGCGCACCGTGATTGACGTTAACGGCGTGATGCCAGGCGTCACCAATTTCGACGGATCGCAGCTGCATACAGCGGCGCGCGGCGCCGACATGGCCGATTTGTTCAGTCTGATCGGCGTCAGTTCCATTCGCACCCGCGCGTATCATGTCACCGCGCACCTGACGTATACGGGCGCGGAATGGGAATTCACTAATCTGGTCGGAATGTTCGGCGACAGCGATCTGACCGGCAGACTGACCGTTAAGATGCCGCGTGACCGCGTATTGTTGACTGCTGATGTCACGACGCGGGTGCTTGATATCCTCGATGCCGCTCCGTTCATCGGCTATGATCCCGACCGGCTCGACGCGATGGGGACCAAGGGCATGGTCAGGCAAGTCGGCGGCCACCCGCGCATCATTCCCGATATCCCGATCCCGGTCGGATCGCTTGGACAATTCGATGCCAATGTCCATTACCATGTCGGCGCCATCCGGGCGAAGGACTTCCCCGTCAGCAACATCGACGCGACGCTCGACCTTGATCACTCGGTGCTGCGCCTGCGTCCGGCGCGCGCCAATTTGTCCGGCGGCACGCTGACCGGCGAGGCGCTGCTCGACGGTCGCCATTCGCCACCGTTGACCGAATTTGATGTCCGCCTGTCGCCCACCCCGATGGGCAAGCTGCTGGGGCGGTTCGGGGTCGCGGATTCGGGGACGAGCGGCACGCTGGAGGGGCGGATGCACATGGTCGGCCACGGCGCCAGCCTCAGCCAGAGCCTGGCCAGCGGCAATGGCCGGATCGTGGCGATCATGCCCAGCGGGACGCTGTGGGAACGCAATGTCAAGCTGTCCGAACTGAACCTGGGCACCTTTGTGCAAAAGATGTTCGAGCAGAAGTTAAAGGCCCCGGTGGAGATGAATTGCGGGCTGGTCGCCTTTACCGTGCGCAATGGCATAGCGGATGCCGACCCGATCCTGATCGACACCAAAAAGAGCGTGATCACCGGCAATGGCGGTTTCAGTTTCCGCGACGAAGCTTTGAACTTGTCGATCCGAGCCAAGTCCAAGACGTTCAGCCTGTTCTCGCTGCAAAGCCCCGTCGGCGTCAATGGTTACCTGGCTGCGCCCGGCATCAACGTGCTGAGCAAGCAATTGCTGACGCGGGCCGGGGTCGCGGTGGCGGCTGGCGTGGTACTAGGACCTTTTGCCCCGTTTGCCGCCTTCGTCGACCTCGGCAACGCGAAAGCCGCCGCCTGTGGCCCGGTCCTGTCCGGCGCCAGTGCCGCCCAGCAGCGCACCAACAAGGGCGACGCGCGCAAGGATGTGGGGAAACCCGCGGCGCAAATGATCAAGAAGCCGCGCAAGAAAGTCCTGGGTATTTTTTGACGCCTTCGTCAGATACTCTCTTGGCCATTCACTGCACGCCAAACCTCATAGAGGTAAATTCACTCATGTTCTTCAGACCGACGCGAAGACGGTCGGAAGCGCGGTAATACCAAGCTGCGGTGATCCTGACCCATAAGGATTGCCATTCCCGTTCGCCGGCGAGAAGGAGTGGACGGCGATTTGGTCGATCGTCTAGCTGGTCCGACGAAATCCAGCGGGCGGGAATGGCGATCCCGCGGGCGGCTTCTGGCGGGTCTCGGCCCAAATTCCTGAGGCAGCGTCGCGGCTTCGGAACGATGAACCACATCGCCCCTTCAGCCACTTCTCGCCGAGAACCGCCAGAACCCGTCCTCATGGGTCAGGATCACCGCAGCTTGGTATAAGAGCCCGCCTTGGCCAAAAAATATAAATCAAGCTATTCAACAAAAACCCCCGCTTGTGGCGAGCACAAGCGGGGGTGGAACGGAATCCCTGGCAGATCAGAACTTGACGTTCAACCGGGCGTAAAATGTACGTCCAAGGATGTCATAATAACGGCCGTCATAACCAACCTGATTTCCGCCCCCGCCTGTCTGCAGCGAGAGTGGCGGAGCCTTATCGGTGAAGTTCTTAATGCCAAAAGTAATGATGTGCTGAGGGGTCAGTTTATAAACACCTTGCCAATCAAAAGTGGCAATCGCCGGCACCTTGAGACCAGCGAAAGCGACTGCCGTGCCCAGCGTACCGTTGTTGTCAGTGTATACGACCCCATCGCCCGCAGTATAAGACTGATCGCGATAGCCGGTCCGGAAGTGAACGTCGAATGTATTGGTGAATTTACCCGTTTCCAGGCTTGCTGTCGCTGTTGAAACAACGCGGAAGACCACCTGCTGATCGGGGCCGTAGACACCGAGATCGGTCAGTTCTGGCTGGCCCGGGCCAAAGGTGTAGGTTTGCTTGGTCGTCCAAGTCCCGCTCCAGTCCAGCGTGACTTTGCCCAGTCCGGTGTTGGTGGCGTAGCCGACATCCCAGTCGAAACCAGCGTACTTCGCTTCGCCGCCGTTAAATGGAACCTGTTCGAACGCGATCGTCTGGTAGCCCGCTGGATCGAGATAAGGGTTAACAAACAAGGATGAATAAGCAGAAGGGTTATTGAACGCGACCTGTTCTGCGATGCCCTGTGATTCGATCTGGTTCTTGATGCGCACATGCCAGTAGTCGATGTTCACAAAGAACCCGCGTGTCGGCGTGAGCGCGACACCCAGGGTCCAATTGAGCGATTTTTCGGGCTTCAGACCGTTCGCACCGCTGGCGCTATTCCCACCCGCGAGCAAGTCATATTGAGCGCTCCCGGGAAGGCAGCCAGCCGACCCCGGGAAGGGACAAGCATATGTTCCCGAAGTGCTGCCGTTATAAGCGAGCGGCCCGGCAATGTCGGAAAGCGCGGGTGCCCGAAATCCGGTGCCGATCGAACCGCGGATCGCCACGATGGGAATGGGGGCGTAGCGGAACGACGCCTTGCCGGTAAATGCATGGAAAGTGTTGCCAAGATCCCCAGAGGCAGTCTGATTTTGCAGCCCGGTAACCGGATCAGGCGAGGCGGAAAAATTATAGTCACTGTGCACGCGAGAGTAGTTATCGTAGCGTCCCTGCAGGTTTACACTCAAATTATCCAGAATCGGAAAATTGCCTTCGGCGAAGAAACCGAAATTGTTGCGCTCGGCTCCAAATGGCACCTGGCCATAATTACCGCCGATGGGATAGTCGGAACTTGCAGGCTGAGTTGAGAACCCACTTTGTGACAGGAGAAGAGAATTATATTGGATGGTATAAGTAGTACGATCGAATTCACCGCCGACCGACAAGATGGCGTGCCCACCGGGCAAATTGAACAGGTTGTGCCCAACATTCAGTTTGGCACTCTTGACGTCGGAATTGGTGGTGCTGAAGCGCGTGCCATTGAGCAGGGCTGATTGGAGCGAGCTGGCGCCAGCGCCAGTCACCGGATTATAAGTGCCGGCAGCGATCAGGTCACTGACCTTGTTGAAGTCGGTATAACCACCAGCTGCGGTGTCAGTGGCGTGCACATGCGATTCAATCAGGGCGGCGTGCACGTCGAAGCCGTCATACGTCCCATCATATTTCAGTGCGACATGGGTGGTGAAGGCGCCGTAATCATCTGCGCGGCCTCCCACCGAAACTGACCGATAATTGAGCGTTGCCGTCGTTGCGGTTTGGTTGTGCGCCGCGAGGTAGGGTGCGACATAGGCATTCCAGAGCGCAGGAAAGCGCGTGGTCGCGTTGATGCCCATTGGCTGTGCCGATGGAGCATATTGCGCCGTCAATTCGTCCTGAGTGACCATGGCCGTCAGGGACAATGTGCCGCTATCGCCGATATGTGCGCTCGCCTTGATAAGGCCGCTGTCCTTTTTGGTTGACGGTATGTCTTGCACTGTAGCAGCATAATTGAACCGGCAAGTCGTTTGTCCGCTCTTGCTTGTGAGCGGAAAGGCGTTGGCGTTACCGCAATTGCCGTTGGCGATATAATAGGGGTTGTATGCGACGCCGAGCTTACCGATCGTAATGTTCGCGGGCTCGGTATTGGACGTCGGGCTGAAGAAGATGTATTTCTGCCCGCCGCTGGTGAAGGGGAAATAGGCACCTTGCCGCGAAGCGGAACGCTGGCTGGCGGCCAGGGCATCCTGTTCTTCGTGGCTATAACTCAGGAAAATATTGAAGCCGTCTTCATCCAGTTTACCGAAGCCCTTGCTGATTCCTGCGCTCCAGCTGTTGCCGCCGCCGTGCTGGGTCATATCACCGGTGACATAGGCATTGCCTTCGGTACTATCGTTTTTCAGGCGAAAATTGACGACGCCCGCGATGGCATCGGCACCGTAAAGCGCGCCGGCACCGTCGCGCAACACATCGACGCTTTCAACAGCATTCAGCGCAATTGCGTCGAGGTTGACGCCATAGCCGCCACCCTGAACCGCGCCAAGCGCCTGCGGAGCTACACGGTCACCATCAACGAGTACCAGAGTATATTTGGAAGGCAGCGAGTGAATGGCGGCGGTGGTTACGCCCGCGCCGCCGCCGTTTACCGAACTGGAGGCCGGCACGAAGCCCTGCATCGATGGCAGGCTCTGAATTAGATCCGATGTCGAATCAAGCCCGGTTTTATGTCGCCTGCGGTAACAACCGTTACGGGGAGTGTCGATTGATCGCGATTTTGCTTGATGGTTGAACCGGTTACGATGATCATCGGTTCGTCCGAACCTGGCTGGGCCTGTGCCGGAGCCGAAAGCGATGCCAATGCCATGGCGAGCGGTGCAGCGCCCGTTTTCAATATACTCAACTTGGAAATAATCATGGTTCACCCCTCAGTGCAGGACAGCCAGTGAGCCGCCTGGAAGAACTCATGTATGTTCTGGTCGGATGCAGTCCCCTCCCTGATGCTGTCCGACCCGCCATCACACGAGAATGCCGGATATTTTCCCGTTTTTTGCAAGCGCACAATAGGATTCTCGAAACTGTCGCGGGATTGGTACGGATATGTTGCAAATTTGCTACATTATTACGATCTAAAAATAGCTTTTATTTACAGTATTTTAGTGCTGAGTGGTAAGCCCATTTGTACTTCCCGGAAAGCTTTATGTCGCTTTGGGCTCACAAATGTACTAAAAATGTATTGATTTTGTAACTTACGAATTACCGCGTCGCGGGAATGCCATCCAGGAACTCGACCAATCCGCGTTCGTGACGCGACATCCAGCGCGTCTTGCGCGGCAGTTTGAGTTCATCCCGCAGCTGCACCTGCGCAGCTTTGTCGCCAGCAATAGCCAGTAGGTCGGGATGGATATAGCTTTTGCGCGCGATGGCCGGGGTATTGCCCAGCGTCTGCGCCACCGTTTCCAGGACATCGCGCAGCTTCAGCACTTCGCGGCTGGCAGCCAGTGCTGCGAACGCCGTGACCGACCCGCCCCAGGTGCGAAAATGCTTGGCGGAAAACGCCGATCCCATCGTTTCATGAAGATAGGCGTTGACGTCGCTGGACCCCACCGGATGGGGGGTGCCTGCGGCGTCGACAAACTGGAACAGATGCTGGCCGGGCAGATCGTGCAGTCGGCGCACAAACCGCAGCAAGGCTTTGTCGGTCAGGCGCAGATTGTGCATCTTGCCCGATTTCCCACGAAAATTGAGCCGTAGCGTAACCCCTCGCAGATCGGCATGGCGTTTGCGCAGCGTCGTTGCGCCGAAGCTTTTATTGAGCCTTGCATAGGCCTCGTTCCCGACGCGGATCGTGCCGGTGTCAAGCAGGCGCACGACCGCCGCGACGGCGCGATCACGGCCCAGGTCGCTGCGCGCCAGATCGGCTTCTACCCGGCGGCGAATCAGCGGCAGGCTCACCCCGAATTGCATCAGGCCATCGAATTTTGCGCTTTCCTGCTGTTTGCGAAAATCGGGATGGTAGCGATATTGCTTGCGGCCACGGGCATCGATGCCGGTCGCCAGCAGATGGCCGTTGGCGTCCGGGCAATACCAGGCGTCGCGGTAGGCTGGCGGCAATGCGACCGAGGCGAGCCGGGTGATCAGCGCTTCGTCGGCGATCTGCGCGCCCGCTGGATCGAAATAGTCCCAGCCATCCTTGCGCGGGCGGCGAGTGATCCCCGGTTGGGTGTCGTCTATGAAAACGAGTTTGGAGTCCGCTGAAACAGGACTGTCGCTCACGGGCGCTGGCTTTCTATGACTTATTTCAAGGGCTTGGTGATTGGAAACGCCTTGCGCTCCACCGGGGTTCCGCGCGGTGCCCAGATATCGATGGTCGTATGGCCGTGATTGCCTAGCCACGCACGATTGCCTAGAAGAGCGGCATGTCCACAGAAATATACGATAATCAGGGCCGCGGCGCGGCCAGTTGGAGTTTTCCCCCGGTACACCCGGAGGGGCGCAAATTTGCGCTGATCGCTGCGGTGGTCGCCTTAGTCTGCTTGTTTATCGGCTGGCATTGGCTGGCCTGGCTGCTGGGCATCCTGACGTTTTGCATCGGCGCCTTTTTTCGCGATCCGCGCCGGGTTACCCCGCAAGGCGACCGCCTGATCATAGCGCCCGCCGATGGGCTGGTGACGCTGATCCAGAAGGTGCTGCCGCCCCGCGAACTGACCATCGATGACGGCAGCGGCTCACCTGTGTTGGGCACCGAACCGGTCACGCGGATATCGATTTTCATGAGCGTGTTCGATGTCCACATCAACCGCGCGCCGATCGCGGGCACGATCCTGAAAGTCGTCTACATTCCCGGCAAATTCCTGAACGCCGATCTCGACAAAGCCAGCGAAGATAACGAACGCCAGCACATTCTGGTCGATCGCGGCAATGGCACGCTGGTCGGCTTCACCCAGATTGCCGGGCTGGTGGCGCGGCGCATCGTGCCCTTCGTCAAACCCGGCGATATCATCGCTTGCGGGCAACGGGTCGGCCTCATCCGCTTTGGCAGCCGGGTCGATGTCTATCTGCCGCAAGGCACCGATTCGCTGCTGGTGCTGGGGCAGCGTGTGATCGCGGGCGAAACGATCATCGCCGAAATCGGCCGCCAGCAGATTATCGAGGGCGTGGGCCAGTGAGCCCGGGCCGGGCTGAGGACAGCTTGCCGCCAGACGAGGATCTGCGCGATGACGATTTGCCCGAAGACGAGGACGAAGACGAAACTTTGCCGGGAAGACTGCCGCGCGGGCTGACACTGCGCGCGCTGATTCCCAATGCCATCACTTCGGCGGCCCTGTGCTGTGGCTTGACCGGCATTCGTTTTGCGATCGAAGGCAACATCCCCGGCAATTGGGAAAAATCCGTTTTCGCGGTGATCCTGGCAGGCATGCTGGACGGCATCGACGGTCGCATCGCCCGGCTATTGAAGGCACAGTCGCGTTTCGGCGCCGAACTCGACAGCCTGTCCGATTCCATTTCGTTTGGCGTGGCGCCCGCGTTGATCCTGTTCCTGTGGTCGTTGAACCAGGTGCCCCGGCTGGGTTGGTTCGCGGCCCTGGCCTTCGCCATTTGCTGCGCGCTGCGCCTGGCGCGCTTCAACGCCCGCATCGACATGCCCGACCAGCCGCATAAATCGGCGGGCTTCATGACCGGTGTGCCCGCACCGGTCGGCGCGGGGCTGGCTTTTCTGCCGCTGTATTTGTGGATCGCCAGCGGGAACGAGTTCTTTCGCCGCCCCGATGTGGTGGGGCCGTGGCTGGTGGTGATCGCGTTCCTGATGATTTCCAGCGTGGCGACAATGGGCTGGAGCGCGATGCGACCCCGCAAGCGCGTAAGGCTTGAACTGATCGCCCTGATCGGACTGGTTGTTGCCGCGCTGCTGACCGACCCGTGGCTGACGCTGGTCGGCATTTGTGCACTTTACATCGCCATGCTTCCGGTCGGCATATTCCGCTATGCGCGGGTCAAGCGGCAACGCGCCGCTCGTGTCTTGGCCCAACGGCAACCGGTATTGCCCTGAATCCAGTTCCGGCGAAAGCGCCCATCATTTCACGATGGGCAGGCAAGGGACGAAATCCGGCAGTTGCGTCATGACCGCGCATTTCGCGCGCCAGCGCCTCCCACTCCGAGCCGTAGAGCAGGGCCGTCGCGACGACCGCGCCGACTGCCAGTAAGGCGCCAATTCCAACGAGGGTGAACAGCAACATCGACAGCATGAGCTCGATCCTTCGCAACGGATTTTCTAAAAACCGAATTATGGCGGAACGTTCCGGTTCGTCGGACAGCGCCACTATGTACGCATAATGTTCCTATCCTGTTCAAGCTGTCAACAGTTTTTTCATGATTTGTTCCAATGGCGATTCGTGCTGGATTTCTTGCGCGGGGACGGCTAGGGGCTGCTGCGTCGGAACATCGCTGCACCATTCCGGTTCAGGGACGGCCCGGCAAATCCACATGGAAAGCATCCATCACCGGTGCCGCAGCGGGCTAACCGCACGGTTCCAGCTTTCCAGCGGCCCAACCGGAAGGAATTATCTATGGCGGCACCTGTCGTCTCCATGCAGCAATTGATCGAGGCTGGCGCTCACTTCGGCCACCAGACCCACCGCTGGAACCCGCGGATGAAGCCCTATATCTTCGGGGCTAGAAACGGCGTTCATATTCTCGATTTGTCACAGACCGTGCCACTGTTTGCGCGCGCGCTCGACTTTGTATCGTCCACCGTGCAGGCAGGCGGCAAGGTGCTGTTCGTCGGTACCAAGCGCCAGGCGCAGGAGCCGATTGCCGATGCCGCGCGGGCTTGCGGCCAGCATTTCGTCAACCATCGCTGGCTGGGCGGGATGCTCACCAACTGGAAGACCATCTCGGGCTCGATCAAGCGGATGAAAACGCTGGAAGAACAGCTTTCGGGCGACACTACTGGCCTGACCAAGAAAGAAGTGCTGCAATTGACGCGCGAGCGCGACAAGCTGGAGTTGTCGCTGGGCGGCATCCGCGACATGGGCGGCATCCCCGACGTGATGTTCGTGATCGACGCCAACAAGGAAGAATTGGCGATCAAGGAAGCCAATGTGCTGGGTATCCCGGTCGTGGCGATCCTCGATTCGAACGTCAATCCGGCGGGAATTTCGTTCCCGATCCCGGCCAACGACGACGCCAGCCGCGCGCTTCGCCTCTATTGCGATTCGATTGCCCAAGCCGCCAAAAAGGGTGGCCGTGAAGCGGTGGTCAATTCCGGCGAAGATTTCGGCGCCATGGCTGAACCGCTGGCCGAAGAGGCCGTGACCGCAGCCTGAGGCTAAAAGCCGGGCGCGAGCCCATCGTCATGACAGTGCAATGCGCAGGCTCAACGTGGGTTTCCACGGGGCCTGCGCAAGCACGACTACCCTGATAAAAGGAATTGCGGACATGGCCTATACCGCCACCGACGTGAAAAACCTGCGCGAACGTACCGGCGCGGGCATGATGGATTGCAAGAAGGCGCTGGATGACACCGGCGGCGAGATGGAAGCAGCGATCGACGCGCTGCGTGCCAAGGGGCTGGCGACCGCCGCCAAGAAATCGAGCCGCACCGCCGCCGAAGGTCTGGTGGGCGTAGCGGTAGCGGGCACCAAGGGCGTGGCTGTCGAGGTCAATTCGGAAACCGATTTCGTCGCCAAGAACGAGCAGTTCCAGGATTTCGTGCGCAAGACCACCGAAGTCGCGCTGGGTCTTTCCGGCGATGACGTCGCTGCGTTGAAGGCCGCGCCTTATCCCGGCGGCGGCACGGTCGGCGACACGCTGACCAACAATGTCGCCACGATCGGCGAAAACCAGCAGTTGCGCCGGATCAAGCGGGTCGCGGTGCAAAAGGGCCTGGTTGTGCCCTATATGCATAATGCCGCCGCGCCGCTGCTCGGCAAGATCGGCGTGCTGGTCGCGCTGGAAAGCGAAGCGGGCGCGGACGTGCTCGAACCGCTGGGCAAGCAGATCGCGATGCATATTGCCGCTGCGTTTCCGCTGGCGTTGAATGCCGAGGGTCTGGATCCCGAACTGATCGCACGCGAGCGCAAGATCGCTGCCGAAAAGGCGGCTGAAACCGGCAAGCCGGCAGAAGTCCAGGCCAAGATGGTGGACGGCGCGATCGCTAAATATGGCAAGGAAAACGCGCTTCTGTCGCAGGTATTCGTGATGGATAACAAGACCCCGGTGGCAAAAGTCGTCGAGCAGGCGGGCAAGGCTGCGGGCTCCAAAATCACGCTGGTCGACTACGTTCGGTTCCAGCTGGGCGAGGGCATCGAAAAGGCCGAGACCGACTTTGCAGCGGAAGTGGCAGCGGCCGCCGGTCTCAATTAACCGCCGCCTGTGATCGCGCCGCCCCGTACGCCTTTTCGCGCGGGGCGGTGCGCGTTTCCCCATAAGTTCCGGCCCTTGGCAGCGCGTCGGTTACGGGTATAAGGGCGGCGATTCCCACAAGGTGTACTCACAATTCATGGCGCTTCCTCGGCTCAAGCGAATTCTGCTCAAGCTTTCGGGCGAGGTGCTGATGGGCAACCAGTCATTCGGCATCGACCCCGAATTCGTGGCTGAAATGGCTCAGGAAGTGAAGCTGGCGCGCGAAACCGGGCTGGAGATTTGCCTGGTGATCGGCGGCGGCAATATTTTTCGCGGCATGGCGGGCGCAGCCAAGGGCATGGACCGCGCGCAGGCCGATTACATGGGCATGCTGGCGACGGTGATGAACGCGCTGGCGATGCAGAATGCGCTGGAACAAATCGGCGTCCATACCCGGGTGCAGTCGGCGATCCAGATGGATGCGGTTTGCGAGCCGGTGATCAGGCGCCGCGCCGAACGCCATCTTGAAAAGGACCGCGTCGTCATCTTTGCAGCGGGCGTCGGCAGCCCCTATTTCACCACCGACAGCGGCGCCGCCTTGCGCGCGGCGGAAATGAAATGCGACGCGCTGTTCAAGGGTACCAGCGTCGATGGCGTCTATAGCTCCGACCCCAAGCGGAATCCGGATGCAAAGCGTTACGATACAATAGATTACGACACGGTCCTGGCAGAAAACCTGCAAGTCATGGATGCCGCTGCGGTGGCATTATGCCGCGACAATGCCATCCCCATCGTGGTCTTTTCGATCCGCGAAAAGGGCAATCTGGCGCGGGTTCTGGCGGGCGAGGGGACACGCACGATAGTTGAAAGCACGCATAATGGCGGGCAAAAAGGAAGCTGAAACATGGCCAAATTCGACAAGGCCGATCTCGATCGCCGGATGAGGGGCGCGGTGGAATCGCTCAAAAGCGATCTGTCGGGGCTGCGCACCGGGCGGGCCAATACCGCGTTGCTCGACCCGATCATGGTCGAGGCCTATGGCGTCCATACGCCGTTGAATCAGGTCGCCACGGTGTCCGCCCCCGAGCCGCGACTGTTGTCGGTGCAGGTGTGGGACAAGATGAATGTCGGACCGGTGGAAAAGGCGATTCGTTCGGCTGGGCTGGGGTTGAACCCGATCAACGACGGCAATAATCTGCGGCTGCCGATCCCCGACCTGACCGAAGACCGGCGCAAGGAATTGGCCAAGCTGGCCAGCAAATATGCCGAAAACGCCCGCATCGCGATCCGCAATGTCCGCCGCGACGGGATGGAGGCCTTGAAGGCCGATGAAAACAAGAAGATCATCTCCGAAGACGAGCGTAAGCGCGCCGAAACCGAGGTGCAGAAATTGACCGACGAAATCATCAAGGCGGCGGACGAAGCGGCGGCGTCCAAGGAAAAGGAAATCCTGGGCAGGTGAGCGCAGAGCCCGCCTTTAATGAAAATCTTGATGCGGCGGCAATCACCGCCGCCGCGCCGAAGGTCGGGCAACAGGCCGGACACGGTATCTACGGCTCGGCCCGCCATGTCGCGATTATCATGGATGGCAACGGCCGCTGGGCCAGAAAACGCCTGCTGCCGCGCGTCGTCGGGCATCAACGCGGGGTCGAGGCGGTGCGCCGGGTGGTCCGCGCGGCACCGGCCATGGGCCTCGATGCGCTGACGCTTTATGCCTTTTCCACCGAGAACTGGCGTCGGCCGGAGGAGGAAGTGGCGGCGCTGATGGGGCTGCTCAAGCGGTTCATCATCAGCGATCTCGACGAATTCTGCGCCAATAATGTCCGGCTGAAAATCATTGGTGATTATCGCGTTTTTCCCGAGGACGTGGTGGCGCAGATCGATGGTGCACTGGCGCGCACTGCGGTGAACACCGGCGTGACGCTGGCGATTGCGCTCAATTATGGCTCGCAGGATGAGATCGCCCGCGCCGCGACCAAAGCCGCTGCCAAGGGCCCGGTCACGCCGGAAACCATAACGGCGGAACTCGACACCGCTGGCCTGCCGCCGCTCGATTTGTTGATCCGCACCTCGGGCGAATTGCGCTTGTCCAATTTTCTGTTGTGGCAAGCCGCCTATGCCGAAATGTGGTTCACCGATGTTTACTGGCCCGATTTCACGCCAGAGCATCTGGCCGAGGCGCTGGCCCAATTCGGCAAGCGGGAGCGCCGGTTTGGCGGTCGCTGAGCGCATGGCGATAGCGTCTCCGGGCCAAAAATCCGATCTGGGCGTGCGGACGCTTTCGGCCATAGCGATGGTTGCGGTGGCAGCGACGGCGATGTGGCTTGGTGGATGGCCGTGGGCGATTTTCGTGGCGTTGATTGCTGCCGGGGTATTGTGGGAATGGGTGAAGCTGGCGCGCGGCATTGCCCGGCCACCGGCTGCGCGCGCCTGCTGGTTCGCCGCTGGGCTGATTTATGTCGGCGTGGCGGCAGAGGTGCTGTGGCGCGCGGAATTCCATGACGTCCTGATCATCGTGCTGTGCGTGATCGCCACCGATATCGGCGCCTATTTTTCGGGCAGAAGCTTTGGTGGCCCAAAGATCGCGCCGCGCATCAGCCCCAGCAAGACATGGTCGGGGCTGGTCGGCGGGATGTTGGCCTCAGGACTGACGTTCTGGACGGCTATGGCGTGGCTGGACCGCGTTATATCGCTGCACAACTTCGCATTTATGCTGCGATTCGTGGCAACCGGCGCACTTATCGCGATCATTGCCCAGGCGGGCGATTTCTTTGAAAGCTGGATGAAGCGGCGCGCCGGGGTCAAGGATTCGGGCCATCTCATCCCCGGCCATGGCGGCTTGTTCGATCGCATCGACGGGCTGCTGGCGGTGTTGTTCGTTGCCGGTATAATGATGCGCCTGGGAAGGTTTCTGTGACGGTTCGGACAATTTCCATTCTCGGTGCGACCGGCTCGATCGGGGCTTCCACGCTCGACCTGATCCGGCGTGAGCGCGACAAATGGCGCGTGGTGGCCTTGACCGCGCATAGCCAGGCGGATGAACTCGCCAAACTGGCGCTGGAATTCTCCGCCGAGATCGCGGTCATGGCGGATGAGCGCCACTTGCCGGCATTGCGCGCCGCGCTGTCAGGCTCGCCGGTCGAGGTCACGGGCGGCCATGCAGCTCTGGCCGAAGCGTCGGCGCGCGCTGCCGATATCACCGTGGCCGCCATCGTCGGTTGCGCGGGGCTGGCACCGACCATGGCCGCGATCGAACAAGGCGGCACCGTCGCGCTGGCCAACAAGGAAGCGCTGGTGTCGGCGGGCGAAGTGATGATCGCCGCCGTCCACAGGTCGGGCGCCACGCTGTTGCCGGTCGATTCCGAACACAACGCCATTTTCCAATGCCTGTACGGCCATGATGTCGGCGATGTCCGCTGGATCACCCTGACCGCGAGCGGCGGGCCGTTTCGCGACTGGTCGCTGGCGCAGCTTGCCGCCGCCACGCCGATGCAAGCGGTCAAGCACCCCAATTGGGACATGGGCGCCAAGATCAGCGTCGATTCGGCGACGATGATGAACAAGGGCCTCGAGCTGATCGAGGCTTTTCATCTGTTCCCGGTCGGGCTGGAACGGCTGCGTATCATCGTCCATCCGCAATCGGTGGTGCATTCCATGGTCGAATATCGCGATGGCTCGACACTGGCGCAGCTTGGCCCATCGGACATGCGGGTGCCGATCGCCTCGGCGCTGGCCTGGCCGCTGCGGATGGATACGCCTTGCGCACCGCTGGACCTGGCGGCAATCGGCGAGTTGACCTTTCGCGCCACCGATGAAACCCGCTTTCCCGCCACGCGGCTGGCCCGGCAGGCAGCGCAAGCGGGCGGCGCCATGCCCGCCGTGTTGAACGCCGCCAACGAAGTCGCCGTCGCGGCTTTCCTGGCTGGAAAAATCGGCTTCATGCGCATTGCCGCGATGGCCGACGAAGTGCTGGGCCGCTATGCGCCCGCCGTGCCTGCTTCATTGGCCGACGTCATGGCGGTGGACGCGCGCGCGCGGCTGCATGCCCAAGACCTGCTGGAGCTTGCCTGACCATGCCGCATGTATTGGGCCATCCCTCGATTATCATGACCGTGCTGGCCTTCCTGCTGATGCTGGGGCCATTGATCGTGCTGCACGAATTGGGCCATTATCTGGTCGGTCGCTGGTGCGGAGTGCGGGCCGACGCATTTTCGGTCGGGTTCGGCCGGGAACTGCTGGGCTGGACCGATCGGCGCGGGACGCGGTGGAAATTGTCGGCGCTGCCGCTGGGCGGCTTTGTGCAATTTGCCGGCGACGTGAACGCGATCGGCATGCCTGCCGATGAAATCGCCCGGCTGGACCCGTCGGAGCGCGAGGGCATCTTTTACTTCAAGCCGTTGTGGCAGCGCGCGCTGATCGTTGCGGCGGGCCCGGTGATGAACCTGATGGTCGCCTTCACCATCTTTTTTGCGTTCAATGTGGGCTATGGGCGCATCGTCGCACCGCCGGTCATTGCCGAGTTTGCCAATCCATCGCCCGCGCAGGCAGCGGGCATGCGGATCGGCGACCGGATCACCAGCATCGACGGCGATCCGGTCACCAGCTTCGACCAGATCGGCCAGAAAGTCGGGGCGTTTGCAGGCGATGACGTGACGATCACGGCGCAGCGGGCGGGCAAGTCGTTTACCGTGCGGTTGCGGATCGCCGCTGTCGAAACCCACGACCCATTTGGCAATGTGACCAAAATCGGGCGGATCGGCATCGGCTCGGGCAAACCGCAGATCGTGCATGCCGGACCGATAGAGGCAGCGCGGCTGTCGCTGGTCCAGGGCATCTCGATCTTTCGCCTGATGTTCACCGGCCTCCATCAGATTGCCGACGGTCGGCGCTCGGTCAAGGAACTGGGCGGCCCGGTTAAAATCGCGCAATATTCGGGCGAGCAATTGACGCTGGGCTGGGCCGAATTCGTCTATTTCGCCGCATTCATCTCGATTAACTTGGCATTCATCAACCTGCTGCCAATTCCGGGTCTGGATGGCGGGCATCTGACGTTCTACGCAGCGGAAGCGTTGCGCGGAAAGCCGCTTGCCATCCGCAGCCAGGAATGGGCCATGCGCACCGGCATGGCCGTGGTGCTGGGTTTGATGGCGTTCGTGACGATCAATGATCTGGCTTCACTTAAATTGTTTGGGGGTTAGCGGGGCCAGCGTTCCCTGAACAGTTGGATCGGACGGCATGATGCCTTGATTGGCAAGGCATCATAGGGCAGAGGGCTGCGACCGTCACCGGGGCAAATCATGCCATTCACGGGGGTTGGGCGATCCGAAGTTTTCGGGCGTCCACGATTATACAGGAACTGCCGTGTCGATGATTGGACGGGATATGGGTCAAAGCACTGGACTGAACGGCATGAGGCGCAACGGCATTTTCACCATCGGCGTGGCGCTGTTTGGCAGTTCGATACTGGCCGGGATGCCGCAAGCCGCCACCGCGCAGGCCAGTCAGGC
>JALYHR010000080.1 GCA_030776465.1 Pseudomonadota bacterium | reverse complement strand
TGGCGCGCCCGGCAGGACTCGAACCTGCGACCCCAAGCTTAGAAGGCTCGTGCTCTATCCGGCTGAGCTACGGGCGCCGCGCGGGTGGCCATAACCAACTCTTGCCTGTTGCGCAAAGGCGGTTAGTCATGGGCGGTATGAACCAGCCCCTTTCCCGCATCGCAGGCAGCGCCGGCGCGCGTCGTCATTTCCGCTATTTTGACTATATGATGGCGGCTTTCGTCGCCATACTGCTGCTCTCGAACCTGATTGGCGCAGCCAAGCTGGCGACCGTGCATGGCGTGACATTCGGTGCGGGCATCCTGTTTTTCCCGGTTTCCTATGTGCTGGGCGACGTGCTGACCGAAGTTTATGGTTATGCCAATGCCCGGCGCTGTGTCTGGGCGGGGTTCTTTGCGCTGTTGTTCATGGCTTTCATGAGCTTTGTCGTCGTGGCGATGCCGTCGTCACCTGGCTGGGGATGCGCGTCCAGCGGCAATCCGATGTTCGCGGACCTGTTGAAAACCCACACCTCGGGCGAATTGTGCCAGACGACCTACGTGTCGGTGTTCGGCAGCACCTGGCGCATTGTCGCGGCGTCGATGACGGCGTTCTGGGCGGGCGAATTCGTCAACAGTTTCGTCATGGCCAAAATGAAAATCTGGACCGGCGGCAGCAAATTATGGAGCCGCACCATCGGCTCTACCGTGTTTGGACAAGCTGTCGACAGCGCGCTGTTTTACCCGATCGCCTTCCTGGGCGTATGGTCAACGCAGGACGTGGTCACCGTTATGTTCACCAACTGGGCGATGAAAGTGCTGTGGGAAGTGGTGTTGACGCCTCTCACCTACGGCATAGTCGGCTATCTCAAGAGCCGCGAAGGTGTCGATGTCTTCGATACCGACACCGAATTTTCGCCCTTTGCGAAAGCACCTGCGGCTTAAATTAGCGGCATTTCGCATGGCGCTCGACCGCATACGCCTGTCGCATTTTCGCAACCATGCCGGCAGCGAAATCAGCGGCACCGCGCGATTTAACCTGCTGATCGGCGAAAACGGCGCGGGCAAGACCAATGTGCTGGAAGCGATTTCCTTGCTGGCGCCGGGGCGCGGCCTGCGCCGGGCAGCGCTGTCTGACATGGTCATGAATCACGCGGCGGGTGGGTTCGCGGTCAGTGCCGACCTGAACGCGGGCGGCCGCGCGGGGGAACCCATCCACATCGGCACCGGCACCTTGCCCGACCGGCCCGGTCGCCGCGTCGTGCAGATCAACGGCGCCGATAGTTCGGCCATGGGTCTGAGCGAATGGCTGGGGCTGTTCTGGTTGACCCCGGCGATGGATCGCCTGTTCATGGACAGCCCCGGCGCGCGGCGGCGTTTTCTCGACCGCATGGTGCTGGCGCTGGAGCCTGCACACGCGCGGAATGCCTCGCGCTATGAGGCCGGTTTGCGCGAACGTGCGCGGTTGCTGTTCGCAGCCGAAGAACCCGATCCGCACTGGCTCGATGCGATCGAAGCGCAATTGGCGCAGGTGGGTGCTGAGCTATCCGGCGCGCGGATGCGACTGATCGAGCGGTTGCGCGATGCGATCGGCACCCTGCCCCCCTCGCCTTTCGCGCGACCTGAACTGGTCTATCAACCCGGCGGGCCTGCGGACGCTGCGGCACTGGCACAGGCCCTGGCCGACAGCCGTCGCCGCGACCGGATGGCGCAGCGCAGCCTGGTCGGCCCGCATCGCGACGAACTGCTGGTGACGCTGGCAGCCAAGAACCAGCCCGCCGCCGAATGTTCGACCGGCGAGCAGAAAGCCATGCTTATCGCGATCACGTTAGCCCACAGCAATCTTGGGGCGCATAGCAATCTGGCCGATAATAACACCCCGCCCCGCGCGCGGGTGCTGCTGCTCGACGAGGTCGCTGCCCATCTCGATCCATTGCGCCGCGAAGCGCTGTTCGAGCAATTACGCGACGGTCCGGCCCAGGTGTGGATCACCGGGACCGAAGCCGCGCCCTTCGCGGCAATCCGCGATGAGGCGGCGTGTTGGCGCGTTTTGGATGGCGTCGTGGGCAACGCAGGCTTTGATCACGAACTTTAAATGCGAAGTGAACCAGATTTGCGAACCAACTGCACCTTGCTATTGCCAGCCATTAACCAAGGAGACATTCTTTGACCCGATCGAATCTGGTGTGGGGCGCCGCGCTGGCGCTCGTCCTGGCCTGTGCGAGCAGCAGTTCCGCGCAGCCGGGCCCCGCCGTCGGCGCCCCCGTGCCATCAGCACCGGCGATTGCGGGCAAGGCGCAGATCGGAGACTTTGGCCTGGATATTGCCGGGATGGACCGTTCGGTGGCGCCCGGCGATGATTTTTACGGCTATGTGAATGGTGTCTGGGCGCGCAATACGCCCATCCCGACGGACAAGTCGAGCTATGGCGAGTTTACCCGCCTGGCCGACCAATCCCGCGCGCGGACCCGCGACATCCTCGAACATGCCAGGCTGGACCCGGCATCGAAGATCGGCATTGCCTATGCAACCTACCTCGATACCACAGCCATCGAAGTCAAAGGGCTGACCCCGATCCAGCCATGGCTGGCTCGCATAAAGGCATTGCCGGACAAAACCGCCTATCCGGCGCTGGTGGCTGAGGCGGCGCGCAACGGGATCGGCGTGCCGTTCGACCTCAACGTCGACCAGGACGCCAAACAGCCGACAGTCTATGCGGTTGGACTGTCGCAGGGGGGCCTGGGCCTGCCCGACCGCGATTATTATCTCAAACCGGATTTCGCCGTCCAGAAATCCGCTTATCAAGCGCATCTGGCGACCATGCTGACCCTGGCAGGTGAAAGCGATGCCGCCGCACGGGCCAAGGCGATCGTCGATTTCGAGACCGCGATCGCCACTGTCCACTGGAGCCGGGTCGACAGCCGCGACGCCACCAAGACCTATAACAAGGCCAATGTCGCGTCGCTGGCCAGCAGCGCGCCCGGCTTCGATTTTACAGCCTTCATGAAAATGTCGGGCCGCCCGGTCGCAACGATCATCGTCGCGCAGCCCAGCGCCATCGCCGGCATCGCCAGGCTGATCAACGCTGCCCCGCTTGGCGTGCTCAAGGATCAGTTGCTGGTGCGCTCGCTTGACGGCTTTGCCGGGGTTCTGCCCAGCGCCTTCGACAAAGAGCATTTTGCCTTTTATGGCAAGGCGCTGTCAGGCACGCCGGAACAGGAAGTGCGCTGGAAACGCGGCGTGAACTTTACCACTGATGCGCTGACCGACGACGTCTCGAAAATCTACGTCGCCCAATATTTCCCGCCCGAAACCAAGGCTGCGGCGGATCGGCTGGTCGCCAATATCATTGCTGCGATGAATGCGCGGATTGACCGGCTGACCTGGATGAGCGCCGCAACCAAGGTAAAAGCCCATGCCAAGCTGGCCGCATTCACTCCCAAGATCGGCTATCCCAGCCAGTGGCATGATTATTCGGCGCTGACGATCACCCCCCGCGACGCGCTGGGCAATGCCATGCGCGCGAACCAGTGGCAGTACGACTATGACACCGGGCGGCTGGGCCAGCCGATCCGGCGTTGGGAATGGGGCATGCCGCCGATGGAAGTGAATGCCTATGCCAATTTCTCGATGGTCGAGATCGTCTTTCCAGCCTCGATCCTGCAACCGCCGTTTTTTGATCCGCATGCCGATCCGGCGGTGAATTACGGCGGTATCGGCGCCGTGATCGGTCACGAGATGAGCCATCATTTCGATGACCAGGGCGCGAAATACGATGCCCAGGGCCGCCTCACCGACTGGTGGAGCCCAGATGACGTGCGCGCCTTCACGGCGCTGGAAGCCAGGCTGGCCGCGCAATACGACGCCTACGAACCGATGCCCGGCGTGCATGTGAACGGCAAGCTGACACTGGGCGAAAATTCCGCCGATCTGGCCGGATTGACCAATGCTTACGACGCTTATCACATGTCGCTGGGTGGGCGGCCAGCGCCGGTGATCGATGGTTTTACCGGCGACCAGCGCTTTTACCTGGGCTGGGCGCAGGTCTGGCGGCAGAATGTCCGCCCGGAACGAAAAAAGCAGTTGCTGGTGATCGATCCGCACTCACCGACGCAGCAGCGCGCCGACATCGTCCGCAACATGGACGCCTGGTATGCCGCGTTCAAGCCAGCGCC
>JALYHR010000079.1 GCA_030776465.1 Pseudomonadota bacterium | reverse complement strand
TTGATGTAATCGAAATTGGTGCCGCGCGGCACGACGATCACGACATCGCCGTATTCCGGTGTTCGCGGCAAGATGCGCCACTGGCCGCGCGGCGCCAGGTGAAAGCTGATCGAGGCCCAGTCCCAGCCATAGGGATATTTGGACACCACCAGCCGGTCGCCGACCCACAATCCCGGCACCATCGAGGCGCTGGGGATATAGAACGGCTTGGCGATGAAGCTGTGGAACGCCAGCACCGCCAGCAGCATCAGCGCCAGCCCGCGTATTTCCGCGATGATGTCGAAACGTTGGGAAGCCACTGGTTCTTCTGCGCGCGGCGGAGACGAGTCAGGCGATTTCTTGCCAGCGTCCGGGGGAGGTCCTGCGGTCACGATTTGCGCGCCTCGATAATCACAAAGGCCTGTGCCCAGGGGTGGTCGTCGGTCAGGGTCAGATGGACCACGGCGTCGTGGCCCGCTGGCGTTATCGCCGCCAGCCGCGCCGCCGCACCCCCGGTCAATACCAGCGTCGGCGCACCGCCGGGCTGGTTGACCACGCCGATATCCTTCATGAACACGCCAGCCCGGAAACCTGTGCCCACCGCCTTGGCGAAAGCTTCCTTGGCGGCAAAGCGCTTGGCCAGCGTACCCGCCTTGGTGAACGGGCGTTTTGCCGCCTTGGCTTGTTCGACCGCAGTAAACACACGGGTTTCGAACCGCGCCCCGAACCGGTCGAGCGAGGCCTGGATGCGCTCGATATTGCACAGGTCGGAGCCGATCGAGATGATCATCGATTTTCCGACCATCCTGAGCCTGTCGATGGACGCGCCGAATCCATCAATTCGCGCATCCGCCGCACGGCGGCTTCCAGCCCGGTAAAGATCGCCTCACCGATCAGATAGTGCCCGATATTAAGCTCGGCCAGTTGCAGGATGGCGGCGACGGGCGCGACATTGGCATAGTCCAACCCGTGACCGGCGTGCGGCTCGATGCCGTTTTTCACCGCCAGCGCGGCCATTTCCGCCAGCCGGTCCAGCTCGCGCGCACGGGCCGGTCCAGCCGCCGCATGGGCATATTCGCCGGTATGAAATTCGACCACGGGCACGCCCAGCCGCATCGCCGCCTCAAGCTGGCGGACCTCGGGCGCGATGAACAGGCTGACGCGAATCCCGGCGTCAGCCAGCCGGGACACGATCGGCGCCAGCCGGTTATGCTGGCCTGCGGCGTCCAGCCCGCCCTCGGTGGTGCGTTCCTCGCGCCGTTCGGGCACGATGCAGGCCGCATGAGGCCGGTGGCGCAGCGCGATCGCCAGCATTTCCTCGGTCGCGGCCATTTCCAGGTTCAGCGGCAAATTGGTCGCGGCCTGGATTCGCGCCAGATCCTCGTCGCGGATATGGCGGCGATCCTCGCGCAGATGGGCGGTAATGCCATCCCCACCGACCGACGCGACGATCTGTGCGGCGCGTACCGGATCGGGGTGATCGCCGCCGCGCGCGTTGCGGATGGTGGCGACGTGATCGATGTTCACGCCCAGCCGCAGATGACGCGCGGGCATGGATTGGTGCGCTGATTCTCGCGTGACCAAAGGCTCGGCGGCAGTCATGCGGCAGCGCGGCTGCCGGGCTTGACCGCAGGCGTGGAGGCGAGTTCTGCGGGCACCTCATCCGCCGCATAACTGGGAAAATTGAGCGCGATCAGCGGATAGAACGGCACACCCAGATCGGCCGTTCCGCCGCTGCGGTCGACCAGCGCCGCCGCCGCGATCACCTCGCCCCCGGCAGCGCTGATCGCCGCGATCGCCTCGCGGCTGGACAGGCCGGTGGTCACCACGTCTTCCACCATCAGCACCTTGTCACCGGGGTTGAGAGCGAAGCCCCGGCGCAGCTCGAAAGTACCTTCCGGGCGCTCGACGAACATGGCCTCGACGCCCAGGGCGCGGCCCATTTCGTGGCCGATGATCACGCCCCCCATCGCCGGGGACACCACCTTGTCGATCTCCTTGCGCAGCTCACGCGGGAATTTGGCGGCCAGCGCGGCAGCCAGGCGGCTGGCGCGCATCGGGTCCATCAGGACGCGCGCGCACTGCAGATAATGCGCGCTATGCCGCCCCGAAGACAGGAGGAAATGCCCTTCGAGCAAAGCCTGGCTGGCACGAAACTCGGTTAGAACGTCTTCATCTTGCATGGCACAGCTACTCTGGTCGGCGATATGTTCAGCGGCAATGGACACGCTCCACCCTGTCCATAAGGGCAAGGGTATTGCGCTGCGGCAATTTTTCCCTAGAGGCGCTTGAGACTGCGGGCAAGCGCGCGTATAGCGCCAAAAAGGGGCCTGTGCTCCGGGGTCTGCCAGGAACGAGCCAGGATCGAGGGGGTGTTGTTCCTCTCGGCGCAATGGAAGCGAAAGCACAACACGATGAAATTCGGGACATTCGGGACATTCAGTGATTTTCCTCGCGTGCCAGTTTCCAGCCGGCCAGTCTTCAGCCGGTCAGTCTTCAGCCAGGTCGCTCGCCAGATAAAGCTTCTGGGTTTTGCCGCTGTCGCCTCGCTGGCGCTGCTTGCCGGACCGCAGCTGGTCCAGGCGCAGGCAGTGACCGCCAAGGCGGCATCTGCTGCCAGCGAAGTCGCTCCCCCCACTGTCGCCGCAGTCCCCAGCCCGGCGGCATCGGGCGAGCCGATAGTGGCGCCTGCCGCCCCGTCGTCTTCCGATCGTTTTGCCGTCGCTCCCGGCGGATATACGCCGATGAAGCCGACCCCGGGCAAGGGCATGCCGATCGACGGCGGCTATGGTTTCCAGACGCAGTATTCGCCCACGGGCCAATATGCGCGGTGGTTTCATGATGTAATCCTGCTGAAAGTCGTGTTCGGCGTCAGCATTTTCGTGCTGCTGCTGCTGGGCTGGGTGGTCATACGCTTCAACAGCCGCACCAATCCGGTGCCTTCGAAAACCAGCCACAATACCATGCTGGAAGTGGCCTGGACCGGCATCCCGGTGCTGATCCTGGCGTATATCTCGGTCTATTCGATCGATTTGCTGGCCGAGCAGTTCAAGGCCGCTCCGGCCAATGCCCTGACCGTAAAGGCCACCGGCAACCAGTGGTACTGGAGCTATACCTACCCCGACAATGGCGGCATCGAGGTCACCTCGAACATCCTGACGCCCGAGCAGGACAAGGCCAGCGGCCAGCCGGTGCAGTTGGGCGCCGATTACCGCATGGTACTGCCGGTGGGTGAACCGATCCGCCTGCAAACCACGGGCGCCGACGTGATCCATTCCTTCGCGGTGCCGTCGCTGTGGTTCAAGCTGGACGCGGTGCCCGGCCGGATCAATGAAAAGACCCTCTTCATCAAGGAACCGGGGGTCTATTACGGCCAATGCTCGGAATTGTGCGGGGTGCGCCACGGCTATATGCCGATTGTCGTCGAAGCGCTTGACCGTCCGCACTTCAATGCCTGGGTGATGTCGCATAAAGAAGGCAAGATCGACGGCATGCCGGCAGCGCCCGCCGCCGCTGCCCCAGCGACTGGTTCGACATCCGGCCCTACAGCGCCAACCCCGGTCGCAACGTCACCCGCGCCCGCCGCCTGACCCCCATCTTCAGTTCTAAGGTCCGCAGATCATGGCAACATTAGCCCCCGATACCTTCCAGGCGCATGACGACCTGCATCATGCGCATGGCGACCATGAGCACAAACCGGCGTTCTTCGCCCGCTGGTTCATGTCCACCAATCACAAGGACATCGGCACGCTTTACCTGATCTTCGCAATCACCGCCGGCCTGATCGGCGGCGCGATCTCGGGCATGATGCGCGCCGAACTGGCGCATCCGGGGATCCAGTATCTCGGCACCTTTGCCCGGCTGCTCGGCGTCGCCAATCCCAGTTTCGACCAGCAACTGCACTTGTGGAACGTGCTGATCACCGCGCACGGCCTGATCATGGTGTTCTTCATGGTCATGCCGGCGATGATCGGCGGCTTTGGCAACTGGTTCGTGCCGCTGATGATCGGCGCGCCCGACATGGCATTCCCGCGCATGAATAACATCTCGTTCTGGCTGACCGTGGCCGGTTTCTGCTCGCTGATGTTGTCGGCTTTCGTACCGGGCGGCGCCAGCAACGGCGCCGGGATCGGCTGGACTGCTTATGCGCCGTTATCGACCAGCGGTTCACCCGGCCCGGCGGTCGATTTCGCGATCTTTTCGCTGCATCTGGCCGGTGCCGCCTCGATCATGGGCGCGATCAACTTTATCACCACCATCTTCAACATGCGCGCGCCAGGCATGACGCTGCACCGCATGCCGCTGTTCGTCTGGTCGATCCTGGTCACCGCCTTCCTGCTGTTGCTGGCGCTGCCGGTTCTGGCCGCCGCGATCACCATGCTGATCACCGACCGTAATTTCGGCACGACCTTCTTCGATGCCTCGGGCGGCGGCGATCCGATCCTGTTCCAGCACCTGTTCTGGTTCTTCGGCCACCCCGAAGTGTACATCATGATCCTGCCCGGTTTCGGTATGATCAGCCAGATCGTCAGCACCTTCTCGAAAAAGCCGGTGTTCGGTTATCTCGGCATGGCTTACGCGATGGTCGCGATCGGCGTCGTCGGCTTCGTCGTCTGGGCGCACCACATGTACACCACGGGCCTCAGCGAAGACGTGAAGATGTACTTCACCGCTGCCACCATGGTCATCGCAGTCCCCACCGGTATCAAGATCTTTTCGTGGATCGCGACGATGTGGGGCGGCTCGATCACTTTCCGCTCACCGATGGTCTGGGCGATGGGCTTCATCTTCCTGTTCACCGTAGGCGGCGTCACCGGGGTGGTCCTGGCCAACGGCGGCATAGACGACAATCTGCAGGATACTTACTATGTCGTGGGCCACTTCCACTACGTGTTGTCGCTGGGCGCGGTGACCTCGCTGTTCGCAGGCTTCTATTACTGGTTCCCCAAGATGAGCGGGCGCTGGCACTCGGAACTGCTGTCCTACCTGCACTTCGCGGTGTTCTTTGTCGGCGTGAACATGATCTTCTTCCCCATGCACTTCCTGGGGATGCAGGGAATGCCGCGCCGCTATCCCGATTATGCGCCAGCCTTCGAATACTGGAACCACTTCGCCTCGATCGGCTACATGGTGATGGCATCGTCGATCGTGATCTTCCTCATCAATATCGTCTACGGCCTGACCATGGGCAAAAAGGCCGAAGGCAATTACTGGGGCGAAGGCGCGACCACGCTGGAATGGACCCTGTCCAGCCCGCCGCCATTCCACCAGTTCGAAACGCTGCCAGTGATCGACGACGATCATCACCACTGATCGCGGATTTTGCGACTACATGGGCCCTCGGAAGGAAGCTTCCGGGGGCCTTTCGATAAGGGCGAGACGTTTGAGAAATAGAACCTGGGGCCCCATTCTCCCAGCCCACCTCCCCCCCCAGACCCCATTCATGTCGTCGTTGCGTGCCACTCGGTCGTGGCGCGACCCTGCAGCGCCGCAGGTGATACCTGTTCCCCTCCCGCTTGCGGGAGGGGTTAGGGGTGGGCATCTTCCTGCTACCAACACAATCGGACCCCGCATTGCTTGCGCAAATGCCCACCCCCAGCCCCTCCCGCAAGCGGGAGGGGGGTCAAGGGCGGCAAATTTGTGCAGCCAATCCAATGCCGGGGAGCGCGAGGGGTTTGCCCCTCGCATCTTAGCTCTCCCATTCCAAACCTTTGCGCAACCTCATTCGATAGCTTTCGATGCCCACTAATCTGGCATCCCAATCGCATCATCGCTGGCTCGCTGGCGCACTGCCATTCGTCGCGATGGTCGTGCTGGTCGGCGGGGTCGCGCAAAACGGCGCGTTGCGCGAGCTGGTGGGCGACGCCTGGGCGCGCATTAGCTGGCAGGCGGTGCTGGTTACGCTGCCGGGGCAATTGGCCGCCAATCTGTTTTACGCCGGGGGGCTGTATGCGATGCGTCCCGGGGTGTCGTTTGCCTCCAGTTTTGTCTCGCGGCTTGTGCGCGATGCGGGCTGCAATTTGTTGGTGGTGATGTCGGGGCTGGGAGAAGCGATCGGGGCGCGGGTGTTGGTGTTGATGGGCGCTCGGGGACGGGCGGCGATCACCGCTACCGCGCTCGATGCATTGGCCGAGGCGGCGGCTCAGCTTCCTTATATCGCGTTGG
>JALYHR010000078.1 GCA_030776465.1 Pseudomonadota bacterium | reverse complement strand
CAGCCACCCCGAATACGGGACGCTGACCCTGGTATTCACGCGCAAACCGTCGGCGCCGGGTGGTATGGAATTATCGGGCTGGGCTGCAACCGACTCGCAAAACAGCCGCACAATCATTCGGCTCACCCATCACCGCTATGGCATGCCGGTATCGGATGAGCTTTTTCGCTACCTCGACACGCGTGGTCGCCCGCACAAGTAACCGCCCTGAATAATCGTCTGGCGGCAACAGCTTGCGGATCGGGCACTGGTCGATGGCGACACACAGCTTGCCGAGACTTGTGCCGGAGTTGCGACAAAAAAGCCCATTTCTGCAGAATTCGTTCACATGCCAGCAATGCGATCGGCACTAAAACAGCCTTGTCAGGACGGCGAGAGGCAGGTTTCCCCCCTGTTGCCCAAGCCTCTCCAGCGCTGGACTGACAGGCGTGACGAACGCTCAAAGGAACCCTCGTCCCAATGCCCCCGGGACGAGGGTTTTCTTGTCTATGCCGGGATTTGGCTGAGGCCGGGCTACGAACGGCCACTTTTTGCGCTTCCGGTGCTCACGGCCAAGCGGCCGCTGCGCTCCGGTTCTCAAAAGCAGCCATTCTCGCTCCGGCCTGAGCCAAATCTCGACACAGACACGCAGCGTCCAAGCCATTGCTCCTGCGCCTCGCGCGCCCTAGAGGCGGGCGATGATTTCTGTTGCTACCTGGAATATCAACTCGGTTCGCTTGCGCATGGCGCAGGTGGAGCGGTTTTTGCGCGAGCATGCGCCCGACGTCCTGTGCCTGCAGGAAATCAAGACGATCGAGGGGCTGTTTCCCCATGAAGCGTTCGACGCGCTGGGTTATACCCACCGCGCCGTCCATGGGCAAAAGGGCTATCATGGCGTGGCCACGGTCAGCCGTATTCCGCTGCGCGAGGCGAGCCGCAACGACTGGCAGGACAATGGCGAAGCGCGGCATGTCGGCGTCGAATTGCTGGGGCCGGGCCAGGGCCTGCTGGTGGAAAACGTCTATGTTCCCGCTGGCGGCGACATTGCCGACCGCACGGTGAATGCCAAATTCGGCCAGAAGCTGGATTTTCTGGAACGGATGACGCGCTGGGCCGACCGCATCGACCGGCCCACGCTGATCACCGGCGATTTCAACATCGCCCCGCTGGAAAGCGATGTCTGGAACCACAAGGGCCTGCTCAAAGTCGTCAGTCACACCCCGCTGGAAGTGGCGACGCTGGCGCGGTTCCAGGATGCCCATGGCTGGGTCGATCTGGGCCGCCAGCATATCCCCGCGCCGCAACGCTATTACAGCTGGTGGAGTTATCGCGCCAAGGACTGGCGCGATGGCGATCGCGGGCGGCGGCTCGATCACATGTGGGCCTCGCCCGAGCTGGCGCCGCAGACGCGCAGGCACTTCGTAGTCGAGGAAACGCGCGACTGGGTGCAATGCTCGGACCACGTGCCGATGATCACGGAGATCGACCTCTGACCGGCGATGCCTTGTCCAGCGCGTCAAGCCGCCGGGTCGCGCTGGCGCTGGACGCGCTACGCCATGGCTGGCCGATTACGTTGGAGGGCGCCTTTACCCTATTGCCCGCCGAAACCGGCTTTGCTCCCGGTGCAACCTCGCGCCACATGCTGATCTCGGCAGCGCGCGCGGCCACGCTGAAGCTGGCGAACCAGCGCGAGGCTGCAGAACCCGACGCTCCGGTGCTGATCCGCGGGGCCGAGCCGTTCGACCTGGCGCTGGCACGCGCCATCGCCGACCCCGCGCTCGATCTGGCCTATCCGCTCAAGGGGCCATTCCTGGCCGAGCCGATCAACACTCCGTCAGCCGCGACGGCGGCGCTGGAACTGGCGCGGCTGGCGGGCATGTTGCCAGCCTTTCTGGTCGATCCGCAAGACGCGGGTGAAGCGTCGGTGGTGACGGCTGGCGATCTGGCGGCGTGGCGCGAACCTGCTCATCTGATCATCGCCGCGCGCGCGCGCCTGCCCGTCTCGGCCTGCGAAACGGCGGAGATCATCGCCTTTCGCTCGCGCGACGATCTGCGCGAACATGTCGCGCTGGTCATCGGCCAGCAAACCGGCGACCGCGCGCCGCTGGTGCGGCTGCACTCCGAATGCCTGACCGGCGATATCCTGGGCAGCCTCAAATGCGATTGCGGACCGCAACTCGATGCGGCGCTCGACGAAATGGCGGCGGTTGCACGCATGGGCGGCTGGGGCGTGCTGCTCTATCTGCGCCAGGAAGGTCGCGGCATCGGCCTCATCAACAAGCTGCGCGCGTATCAACTGCAGGACCAGGGCTTCGACACCGTCGATGCCAACACCCGGCTGGGGCTGCCCGCAGAAGCGCGCGACTTCCCGGTGGCGGCGCGAATGCTGGCGCTGCTTGGCGTGCGCGCGGTGCGGCTGCTGACCAACAACCCGGCAAAGGTCGCCGCGCTGGAAGCCGAAGGCGTCACCGTGCTGGAACGCGTCCCCCACCACCTGCCCGCCAACCCGCATAATCAGCGTTATCTGGCCACCAAGCGCGACCGAGCGGGGCATTTGTTCTAGATCACCGGCTCAGTCGAGATTGGGCCGCAGCCAGCGCTCCGCGACCGGCAAGGCAATGCCACGCCGCTTCGCGTAATCCTCCAACTGGTCGCGACCGATGCGGGCGACGCCGAAATATTGGCTTTGCGGGTGGCCGAAATAAAACCCCGAGACTGCCGCAGTGGGCAGCATGGCCTGGCTTTCGGTCAGGGTGATGCCGGTATTGGCAGTAGCATTCAGCAAGTCGAACAGCATCGGTTTGAGGCTGTGATCGGGACACGCAGGATAGCCCGGCGCAGGTCGGATGCCGCGATAATCCTCGTGAATCAATGCTTCGTTGGTCAGTTGTTCGCCCGGCGCATAGCCCCACAGGCTGGTGCGGACATGCTGGTGCAGGCGTTCAGCAAAAGCTTCGGCAAGCCGGTCCGCCAATGCCTTCAGCAGGATGTCGGAATAATCGTCATGATCGGCCTGAAAACGTTTCAGATGTGGCTCGATGCCATGGATGCCGACGGCGAACCCACCGATCCAGTCGTCGTCGGGCGCAATGAAATCGGCGAGGCAAAAGTTCGCGCGGTCGCGACTTTTCTTCACCTGCTGGCGCAGGAATGGCAGGCGAACCGTTGCGGCGTTGGTGGTCACGATCACATCGTCGCCATCACGCGCGCAGGGCCACAGCCCGACCACGCCGCGCGCGGTCAGCCATTTCTCGCCGATGATCCGCCCCAGCATAACCTGCGCATCGTCGAACAGCGCGCTGGCGGTTTCGCCGACGACCTCGTCCTTCAGGATCGCCGGGTAATTTCCCGCCAGTTCCCACGCCCGGAAGAATGGTGTCCAGTCGATGCAGGCGGCCAGATCGGCCAGATCCCATGCCGCGAAGGTGTGAATGCCGGGATGCGCCGCCGCTGGCGCCTTGTCGGACGGGTCGATGACGAAGCCGTTGGCGCGTGCATCGACCAAGCTCAAAAGCTCGCTCTGGCCCTTGTTTGCCCGCGCCACGCGCACCGCCTCGTACTCGGCGGCGGTCGCATCGACAAAACCGTCGCGCTGGGTATCGGACAGCAACTGGCTGGCAACGCCGACCGCGCGGCTGGCGTCCAGCACGTGGATCACCGGTCCTTCATAGGCCTGGTCGATGCGCAGCGCGGTGTGGACCTTGCTGGTGGTGGCGCCGCCGATCAACAGCGGAATGGTGAAACCGCCGCGCTGCATTTCCTCGGCCACGGTGACCATCTCGTCCAGCGACGGCGTGATCAGCCCCGACAGCCCGATGATATCGATGTCTTCCTTTTTGGCAGTTTCCAGGATGGTGGTCCACGGCACCATCACCCCCATGTCGATCACTTCATAACCGTTGCATTGCAGCACCACGCCGACGATGTTCTTGCCGATATCGTGGACGTCGCCTTTGACCGTGGCCATGATGATGCGGCCCTTGGCGCGGGCGCCCGGCTGTTTTTCCGCCTCGATATAGGGGATCAGATGCGCCACCGCCTTCTTCATCACACGCGCCGATTTCACCACTTGCGGCAGGAACATCTTGCCTGCGCCGAACAGATCGCCAACGGTGTTCATACCCGCCATCAGCGGGCCTTCGATGACCTCGATCGGGCGGCCACCACTTGCGAAGATGGCCGCGCGCGCTTCCTCGGTGTCATCGACGACGTACATGTCGATGCCCTTGACCAACGCATGTTCCAGCCGCGCCACCACGTCCCAGCCGCGCCATTCCTCGGCGGCCTTTTCGGTGGCGGCGTCGGTCCCGCGAAACCGTTCGGCCAGCGTCACCAGCCGCTCGGTCGGCGTTTCATCGGCGGTCCGCGCCGGACGGTTGAGGATCACATCCTCGCAAGCCTCGCGCAATTCGGAATCGATGGTGTCGTACACATCAAGCTGCCCGGCATTGACGATCGCCATGTCGAGCCCGGCGGGAATGGCGTAGTACAAGAAGATCGAATGCATCGCGCGACGCACCGGCTCGTTGCCGCGAAACGAAAAGCTCAGGTTCGACAATCCACCCGAAAAATGCACATGCGGGCAGGCCTCGCGGATTTCGCGCACCGCCTCGATAAAATCGACGGCGTAATTGTTATGCTCCTCGATGCCGGTGGCGACCGCAAAGATATTGGCGTCGAAAATGATGTCCTCGGGCGGAAAACCGATCCCGGTCAACAGCTTGTACGCGCGCTGGCAAATTTCCACCTTGCGCGCCTTGGTGTCGGCCTGGCCCTTTTCATCGAAGGCCATGATTACCGCCGCCGCGCCATATTCCATGCATTTGCGGGCGTGGTTCAGGAACGCCTCCTCGCCTTCCTTCATGCTGATCGAATTGACGATCGGCTTGCCCGAAACGCATTTCAGCCCGGCCTCGATCACTTCCCACTTGGACGAATCGACCATCACCGGCACCCGCGCAATGTCGGGCTCGGCGGCAATCAGCTTCAGGAATGTCGTCATGGCGTGGACCGCATCGAGCAGCCCCTCGTCCATGTTGACGTCGATCACCTGTGCGCCATTCTCGACCTGCTGGCGCGCGACCTCAACCGCCCGGGCGTAATCGCCCGCAAGGATCAGCTTTTTGAATGCCGCCGAGCCAGTGACATTGGTGCGCTCGCCGACATTGACGAACATCGCGCCGCTGGGGCGGGGGTCGGTTGAAGTGGGCATTGAGGTTCCAGTTTTCACAACGACAAAATGGGTACTGACCCTAAACCCCCCTCCCCTTTAGGGGAGGGGCTGGGGGTGGGGTCTCGCCGGGTAGCTCAGCCTCTGGGGATGGAC
>JALYHR010000077.1 GCA_030776465.1 Pseudomonadota bacterium | reverse complement strand
GGCCGCGAAAATTCGAAGGCCTATCTCAAGGCCAATCCCGAGGTCTGCGATCAACTGGAAGCCGCCATTCGCGGCCAGACCGAAGATCTGGCCACGGTGATGATGGCTGGCCCCGAAGCCGACGACGATATCTGAACCTTCGCGGGTAGTATCGCGAATGGAGCGCCCTTCTGCTCCCCCTCCCGCGAGGGGGAGGGGAGCAGAAGGGGACAGCACTGCCAAGCTTAAGCGGAGCCGCCCAATGCGATCGCCCTGCGCGAACAGGGAGGATTGAAGTGATTTGGGTCGAAATCACGGTGCTGTAGATACTTCGATGGTCCAGATCGGCGCAGAAACGCGGCTTGCACCTTGTCGGCTCGGGCTGGCTGGCTTATCGGCCAAAGCATGACTTCGACTAACGAAATTCGCCGGTCTTTCCTGAGCTATTTCGGCTCGCATGGGCATGAGGTGGTGCCATCCGCGCCGCTGGTTCCTTATAATGACCCGACGCTGATGTTTACGAACGCGGGCATGGTTCCGTTCAAGAATAACTTCACCGGCCTGGAAACCCGCTCCATCCCCCGCGCCACATCCTCGCAGAAATGTGTTCGTGCGGGGGGAAAGCACAATGATCTCGATAACGTCGGCTATACCGCCCGGCACCATACGTTTTTCGAGATGCTGGGGAATTTTTCGTTCGGCGATTATTTCAAGGAACAGGCGATCCTGCATGCCTGGACCCTGCTGACGCGCGACTGGGGCCTGCCCCAGGAAAAACTGCTGGTCACGATCTATCACACCGATGACGAAGCGTTCGGCTTGTGGAAGAAAATCGCCGGCCTGCCCGACGACAAGATCATCCGCATCGCCACCAAGGACAATTTCTGGTCGATGGGCGATACCGGCCCTTGCGGGCCTTGTTCGGAAATTTTTTACGACCATGGCGCAGATATACCGGGCGGACCGCCGGGTTCGCCGGATGAGGATGGCGACCGCTTCATCGAGATCTGGAACCTGGTGTTCATGCAGTTCGAACAACAGGCGGACGGCAGCCGCGAAGCCTTGCCCAAACCTTCGATCGACACCGGCATGGGCCTGGAACGCCTGGCTGCGGTCATGCAGGGCGTCCATGACAATTACGACACCGACACATTCAAAGCCTTGATCGCTGCTTCCGAGCAATTGACCGGCGTGGCGGCGCAGGGCGAAAACCAGGCCAGCCACCGGGTGATTGCCGACCATTTGCGCTCGACCAGCTTTCTGTTGGCCGATGGCGTGCTCCCGGCCAACGAAGGCCGGGGCTATGTGCTGCGCCGGATCATGCGCCGGGCCATGCGCCACGCCCATTTGCTCGGCGCGCGCGATCCCTTGATGCACCGTCTCGTGCCAGCGCTGGTGACCGAAATGGGCGCGGCCTATCCCGAGTTGGGCCGTGCGCAATCCTTGATCGAAGATGTGCTGCTGCGCGAAGAATCGCGGTTCCGCCAGACCCTGCATAATGGTCTGAAACTGCTCGATGAGACCACGGTTGGCTTGAATTCGGGCAGCAAACTGCCCGGCGAAACCGCTTTCCGGCTCTATGATACTTTCGGTTTTCCCTATGATTTGACCGAGGATGCGTTGCGCTCACGCGGCATCACCGTTGACCGCGCAGGCTTTGACGAGGCCATGTCCCGGCAGAAAGCGGCTGCGCGCGCCGCCTGGAAGGGTTCGGGCGATGCCGCCGCCAGCGAAGTGTGGTTCGACATCGCCGAACGCGAGGGCGCCAGCGAATTCACCGGCTATAATGCCACCAGCGGCGAAGGCCAAGTTGTCGCGTTGGTGCAGAATGGACGAGAAGTTACCGCTGCCAGCGCGGGGGACGAGGTGATCGTGCTGACCAATCAGACGCCCTTTTACGGTGAAAGCGGCGGCCAGACCGGCGACGTCGGCACCATTTCCGGTGCCGAGGGATTGCTGCTGACCGTGACCGACACCGCGAAACCGCTGGGGCGGCTCCATGCTCATCAGGCGAAAGTGACATCGGGCACGATCCGGGTCGGCGACAGCGTGCAACTTGCCGTCGATGTCGCGCGGCGCGATGCGATCCGTGCCAACCATTCGGCAACCCATTTGCTCCACGCGGCACTGCGCCACCGGCTGGGCGGGCATGTCACGCAGAAGGGATCGATGGTGTCCGCCGATCGCCTGCGGTTCGATTTTGCCCAACCCACCGCGCTGACGCCCGAAGATATCGCCGTGATCGAGGCCGAGGTGAACGCCGAAATTCGGGCCAACGCCCCCGTCGATACGCGATTGATGACCCCCGACGACGCCATCGCGGCGGGCGCGATGGCGTTGTTCGGTGAGAAATACGGCGAGGAAGTGCGCGTTCTCACCATGGGCCGCGCTCGTGAAAATGGCCACTTTTCCGTCGAATTATGCGGCGGCACTCACGTCGAGGCGCTCGGCAACATCGGGCTGTTGCGAGTCGTCTCGGAAAGCGCGGTCAGTTCCGGCGTGCGCCGCATCGAGGCGCTGACCGGTGAAGCGGCGCGGCAGTGGCTGGTCGCTCGCGAAGATTCGTTGAAGGCAGCGGCCAGCCTGCTACGCACCGTGCCGGACGATGTGGAAACCCGCGTTGCCGCCTTGCTGGAAGAACGCCGCAAACTGGAACGCGAACTGGCGGAAGCGAAAAAAGCGCTGGCGCTGGGCGGCGGCGGCGGTGTGTCGGCGCCGCAGGCCGACGAGACGGTCAATGGCGTGACATTCTTCGGCCAGGTCATTGCCGGTCTCGATGCCAGGGAACTGCGCGGGCTCCTGGATCAGGCCAAGCAACGCATGGGCTCGGGCGTGGCCGCGATTTGCGCGGTGAACGAAGGTCGCGCCGCCTTTGCGGTCGCGGTCACCGATGATCTGATAAGCCGGTTCAGCGCGGTCGATCTGGTGCGTGCAGGCGTGGAAACGCTGGGCGGCAAAGGCGGCGGTGGGCGGCCCGACATGTCGCAGGGCGGCGGCCCCGACGGGTCCAAGGCAGCGGACGCCATCGCGGCGGTCAGGACAGCACTGGCCGGATAATCATCCCCAGCGGGGGGGTAATGCGCTCGCGGAAACTCAAGCGGTGCCGCGAGGGCCACTGCCGACCCTCGCATTCCCGTTACGTCGTCAAATCAGGCCGCCTTCTGCATTTCAGCTTCGAGGTTCTGCACGATCGCCTCGAAAAAGCCTTCGGTGGTCAGCCAGTTCTGGTCGGGACCAATCAACAGCGCCAGATCCTTGGTCATCTTGCCGCTTTCCACGGTCTGGATGCACACTCGTTCCAGCGTTTCGGCGAATTTCACCACTTCGGGGGTATTGTCGAACTTGCCGCGATACATCAATCCGCGCGTCCACGCGAAGATCGAGGCAATCGGATTGGTCGAGGTCGCCTTGCCTTGTTGATGCATGCGGTAATGGCGGGTGACGGTGCCATGCGCGGCTTCGGCTTCGATGGTCTTGCCGTCGGGCGACATCAGCACCGAGGTCATCAGGCCGAGCGAACCAAAACCTTGCGCGATGGTGTCGGACTGGACATCGCCGTCATAATTCTTGCAGGCCCAGACGAACTTGCCGCTCCATTTCAGCGCCGAGGCGACCATGTCATCGATCAGGCGATGTTCGTAGATGATCTTGGCGGCGGCGAATTTCTCCTTGAAGCCTTCGGTGTCGAACACTTCCTGGAACAGGTCCTTGAAGCGCCCGTCATAGGCCTTGAGGATGGTATTCTTGGTCGAGAGATAGACCGGCCAGCCCAGGTCGAGGCCGTAATTGAACGAGGCGCGGGCGAAATCGCGGATCGAATCGTCAAGGTTGTACATCGCCAGCGCGACACCGCCCGAAGGGTAGTGGAACACTTCTTCGTCGATGCGGTCGCCGTTGTCGCCTTCCCACACCAGCCGCAGCTTGCCGGGACCGGGGACCACGAAATCGGTGGCCTTGTACTGGTCGCCAAAAGCGTGGCGGCCGACGACGATCGGGTCGGTCCAGCCCGGAACCAGTCGGGGAATGTTGGAAATGACGATGGGTTCGCGAAACACCACGCCGCCCAGGATGTTGCGGATCGTGCCATTGGGCGACTTCCACATTTTCTTGAGGCTGAATTCCTCGACGCGGGCTTCATCGGGAGTAATCGTGGCGCATTTCACCCCGACACCGTATTTCTTGATCGCATTGGCGCTGTCGACGGTGATCTGGTCAGCGGTCTGGTCGCGCATTTCGACCGACAAATCATAGTATTTGAGATCGATATCCAGATAAGGCAGGATCAACCGGTCGCGTATCCATTGCCAGATGATCCGGGTCATCTCATCGCCGTCGATTTCGACCACGGGGTTGGCTACCTTGATCTTGGCCATCGTCATACGCTCCCTGCGTCGCAAATTGGGGTTGGAATTTGGGAGCTCCTTAGCAGTTGCGATGGACGGCGCAAGGCAGGGAAAGCGGCGATTTAGCGCGGAGCCGGTAAAGATGCCGGGGAAGCGTCGGGCAGGGCCCTCTGCGTGCAATTTCGCCAGCGCCATTGCCAATTGCCGTTAGTGCAGTGCACAACGCGGTGATGCGGATTGCTATCGTCGATGAAAGCGCCACGCGCGCCGCGGTAACCAGCGAGGGGCTGGCGGCGCTCGACGATTGCGAGGTTTTCGTCGTCACCGAACGGCGTCGGCTGGTCGCGCGCATTGGCGAGATCGCACCGGATATCGTGCTGATGGATCTGGGTAACCCCTCGCGCGATGTGCTGGAAGAATACTTCGCGGTCAGCCGTGCGCTGGCCAGGCCGATCGCGATGTTCGTGGATGAGAGCGACGACGAAGCCGCCGCCGCATCGATCGATGCCGGGATATCCGCCTATGTCGTCGATGGCTTTGCCCCGCATCGCATCCGCCCGCTGCTGGACCTGGCGATCCGCCGCTTCAACGCCTTTGCGCGGTTGCAGGCCGAACTGGCGGAGGCCAAGGGCAAGCTGGCGGAGCGTGACACGATCGACAAGGCCAAGCGAATCCTGATGGACAGTCGCGGGATCGGCGAGCCGGAAGCCTATGCGGAGCTGCGCCGCACAGCCATGAACCAGGGCAAGCGCATTGCCGATATTGCCGAAGCTGTGGTCACCGCAAATCAATTGATGGGAAAAGCTTGATGCCGCAGGAACTGACGATTGGCTTTCTGCCGCTGGTCGATGCCTGCCTGCCGATCCTGGCGCATGAGCATGGCTTTGCCGAGGCCGAGGGATTGTCGCTGCGGCTGGTGAAGGACATGAGTTGGGCGACCGTGCTCGACCGCCTGCTTTACGGCCACAGCGATGCCGCGCATCTGATCGCACCGCTGGCGATTGCGACGACGCTGGGGCGAGGGCGGCCAGCGCAGCCGATCGCAGCGCCGTTCGTGCTGGGGCTGAACGGCAATGCCATCACCATGCACCCCGACCTGGCGGCGCTGGTCGGCATCGCCGGCAAGCTGGGTGAACCGGTCGCGGTCGGCGCGGCGCTGCGCAAAGTGGCGCAGGAGCGGCTGGCAGCGGGGCAGGCGCTGCGTTTCGGGGTGGTGCATCGCTATTCCAGCCACAATTACATGCTGCGCTATTGGCTGGCGGGGTGTGGTATCCGGCCCGACCATGATGTCGAGATCGTCACCGTGGCGCCGCCGTTCTGTGCCGACGCGCTGGAACAGGGGGAGGTCGACGCGATCTGCGTGGGCGAGCCATGGAACAGCGTGGCGGTGGAGCGGGGGGCTGGCGTGATCGTCCTGTCCACCGCGCAGATCTGGCGGCGCGGGGTGGAAAAGGTGCTGGCGATGCGCGAGCGGGTGATCGATGAACGCCGCGATGCGGTTGAGTCGCTGATCCGGGCGCTGGTGCGGGCGGCGGCGCATTTCGTCGATCCCGCCAATCATGCGGCCAATGCCGCGATCCTGGCCCGGCCTGAATATCTGGATGGCAGTGCCGAGCTTATCCGGCGGGCGATTGCCGACCAGATGCTGCTGAAAAAAGGCGACGAGCCGATCCATTACCCGGATTTCATGTTCCAGTACCGCGAGGCGGCGAATTTCCCCTGGGTCAGCCAGGCGGAATGGCTGTACACCCAGATGGTGCGCTGGGACGGGCTGACGCTCGATCCCGATGACGCGCGCCGCGCCGCGCGGGTGTTCCGGCCCGATGTCTACCGCAGCGCGCTGATCGGGACGGGTGAACCGCTGCCGGGAGCCAGTTCCAAGGTCGAGGGCAGCCTGCGGCAGACAACTGCGGTGGGTTCGGCGCAGGGTGCCATCACCCTGGAAAGCAACCGGTTTTTCGATGGCCGGGTGTTCGATCCTGCGGATTTGTCCGGCTATCTTGGGGGTTTGCCTTGAGAGTGAGCCACCTCCACTAGAGGGGGAGGATTGAAGTGAACCGGATTTAGCGCAAGATTCTTTGTTTTCGCGTAATTTTTAAGAACAAATTTACCATCACGCTCCATTTTTGCTGCACCGCAAAAAACAGCTTGACCTCATCCGTGCGCATCCTGTATTATTGGTACTCAGCGATACCGGGATCATCCATAGCGGGATGAGGTTCTTCCGGCGTTGAAATCAACATGGCGTGGCAATGGTGCCGCCCGATCTGGTTCCTTTTGGGGATCAAGTCGTGGCGGCTTTTTTGTGTGCCCATGGGGCGCGCATCGCCCGAAACCGCGCCGCAACGGACGACAACGACGGCATGGACGATACTGGATCAGCGATGGAGCAGCAGGCTGGCGATCAACGCGATGGCCAGTGCGATGCTGGTCGCCTGCCAGAATCGGACCGGATAACGCTGGGCCAGCGGCAGTGCGCGGCGCGGGGTGACGCGCAGCGGGCCGCCGCTCTCCAGCACGCGCAGCAATTCGATCACGTCGCCAAATCGCAGTTCGCGGTCGGGTTGGATCGCGGTACATATCGCTTCGTCAAGCCAGCTCGGGATCTCGGGCCGGTGTCGGGCCAGCGGCGGCGGTGGACCGAAGCGCGGGCGCTGGAAGGCTTCCTGTTCGCCGAACGGCATGGCGCCGGTGAACCAGCGATACAGGGTGACGCCCAGCGCGAACTGATCGGTCAGCGCATCGCCTGCGTTCCCCGCGAATTGCTCGGGCGCCATGAAGCCGGGCGTGCCGGGGATCTCGTCCACCAGGAAATCCTCCACCTGCGGCAGGCGGGCGACACCCAGGTCGATCAATTTGAGGGCTGCCCCAGAACCATTGTCGTCCGTCAGCATGACATTATCGGGCTTGATGTCGCGGTGGATCACGTCGAGCCGGTGCAAGGCGGCAACCGCGCGGGTCAATCGGATCGCCTGGGCAATCGCCATAGCCAAAGTCGGCAGGCGGCGCTCGATGCGGGCCGCCATCGTCTCGCCCGACAGCAGCGGCTGCACGGCATAGAGCGCGGTTTGCCGGTCGGGCCGGACCGGATGGGCCGCCAATACAAAGGGGCTGCTGACACGCTGCGCGATCAGCATTTCGCGCGCGAACGCCTGGCGCATGGTGCGGTCGCTGGCAGCGCCGGGGCGGGGAAATTTCAGGACAACGCTGGTTCCATCTTCGCCATCGCGCGCGACCAGCAGCACGGCGTAGCGTCCGGCGCTGAGCACCCGTTCGATTCGGAAACCGTCGATGCTGTCGCCGACACCGGGTGGGCTGATCGCCGGCAGATCGGTGAGGCCAGCAAGGATGCCGTCGTGATCGGGCGCGGGCAGGCGGATGATATCGATCACCAGCGCGGTGGCGTTGTCCTGTCCTCCCGCGGCCAGCGCTGCCTCTACCAGTTCGTCGGCGGTGGCTTGGGCGCTGGTCTGGCGGGCGAGTATGGCGGCGATGCGCTTGGTCGGAAGCGGCCCGTGTACGCCATCGCTGGTCAGCAGCAGCCGGTCACGCTCGGCGAGTTCGAGGGTCGCATGGTCGAGTCGCACATCCTGTTCGATGCCCAGCGCGCGGATCAGCACATGACGCAAATCCGGCTCGCGGCGGGTGTGATCGGTGGTCAGGCAGGCCAGGTTCGCCTCTGCGCTGAACCGCCACGCCCGGCTGTCTCCGATATGGACGATATGAGCCCGCCGTCCGCGCAAGGCGAGCGCGGTAAAAGTGGTGGCGCAGTTCGCCATCGCCTCGGTCTGGCCTTGTGCGTGCAGCCAGCGGTTTCCAGCCTCCAGCACGGTCTGCAGCCTGCGCGCCGGGCCTTGCGTGTCGGGCAATTCGGCAAAACCCTCCACCGCCAGGCGGACCGCCATCGCTGCGGCCACGCCGCCTTGGCACCCGCCGCTGACGCCATCGGCCAGCACCGCCAACGCGCCGTGGCGCGCAAGATCCAATGCCGTGCCGAGGCGCACAGCGGCGCAATCCTGATTGTCCGCGCGTGGCCCGCTCTCGCTGGCCACGCCGACAGCTACCACCAGTTCACCGCTGTTGCGCATCCCGTCCGTTACCTCCCCCACGCGGGCCACGCGCCCGCATGCGTGAGGATCGGCCCCTGCCGCCGCCAGTCAACCCTTTCGATATCCGCAATTTTCGTCGCCTTTTGCAACACCGGGAGTATATGAAATGACCACTATGTCTATGAACAATGGAGGTGTGCTGCCGAGCGCCGCGCCCTCGTCCAGCTTCTGGAAGGCGGGGCACGCGCCCACGCTGATCGCCGCCTTCCTCTATTTCGATGTCTCGTTCATGGTCTGGGTCATGCTCGGGCCATTGGCGCCGATCATCTCGAAGCAGCTTCACCTTCTCCCGGCGCAAAAGGGCATGATGGTGGCGATCCCGACGCTGGCCGGCGCGGTGCTGCGCCTCGTCAACGGTGTGCTGGTTGACCGCATCGGGCCAAAGCTGACCGGCACGATCGGCCAGATCATCGTCATGGCTGGCCTGGCCGTCGCGTGGCGGTTCGGCATTACCAGCTATCAGGGCACACTGGCGCTGGGCGTCGTGCTGGGCTTTGCCGGGGCCAGTTTCGCAGTCGCGCTGCCGCTGGCCAGCCGCTGGTATCCGCCCGAGCATCAAGGCAAGGCGATGGGCATTGCCGGCATGGGCAATTCGGGCACGGTGTTCGCGTCGCTGTTCGCGGCCTTGCTGGCCAAGGCTTACGGCTGGACCAATGTCTTTGGGCTCGCGCTGATCCCGTTGGCGGTCATCTTCACCATTTATCTCTTCGCCGCCAAGGACAGCGCCGATCAACCCGCTCCCAAGCCGCTTTCGGCTTATGCCTCGGTGCTGGCGGAACCCGATGCGTGGTGGTTCATGCTGTTCTATTTCGTCACCTTCGGCGGCTTCGTCGGTCTGTCGACATCATTGCCGACCTATTTTGTCGATACCTTCAAGGTAACCCCGGTGATTGCCGGTTACTGCACGGCGGCTTGTGTGTTCACCGGATCGCTGTTGCGGCCGTTGGGCGGCGCGCTGGGCGACCGCATCGGCGGCATCAAGACGCTGACCTTCGTCTATGTCCTGGCGGCGATCATGCTGGCGATCATCAGCACCGGCCCGGCGACGCTGCCGCTGGCGGTGGTCTTGTTCGTCGTCGTGATGGGCACGCTAGGGATCGGCAATGGCGCGGTTTTCCAACTGGTGCCGCAGCGTTTCCGCAAGGAAATCGGGGTGATGACCGGGCTGGTCGGCTTTGGCGGCGGGGTTGGCGGGTTCTACCTTGCCTCGTCGCTGGGCGCGATCAAGCAGGCGACGGGCAGCACTTCGATCGGATTTCTGATCTTTGGCGCGCTGGCACTGGTGGCGCTGGCGGGTCTCACCTCGGTCAAGCGCCGCTGGCGGACCACCTGGGGCGCCGCGTTGCAAGGTGCGCGCATCTGAACGCGATTCGGGTGGGGGCGTTGCTCCCACCCGATACCCCAGCCGTGAAACACGGCGGGGAGGGGGGTGCCTGAACGGCGTTTCAAGACATAAAACCATGAGGGAATTATCATGTTCGCCAAACGCATGTTTACCGCGCTGCTGATTGCCGCGCCTTTCTCAGCCGCCCAGCCGGTCCTTGCCGACCCAGCTGCGACCAGCTTCGGCGCGCCGGTGGCGCTGGGTGACGGCACCAGTTTCGATCCGATCGTCGATGCCCGCCTGCGCTGGGAGGATGTCAACCAGCCCACCAGAAACCTGTCCGCCGATGCCGTGACCATGCGTGTGCGCGCCGGGTTCGAGGTCGCCAATGCGCCCAGCCATCTCTCCTTCCTGGCCGAAGCGGAGGGCAATCTGGCGCTGGATGGCCATTACAATGCGTTCCCCTTCGTGGTGAAAAGCCAGCAGTCGCGCCCTGGTTACGCAGTGGTCGCCGATCCCGAAAACATTGCGCTCAACCGCCTGCAACTGGCTTACCGGACCAAGGCGCTGTCGCTGACCGTGGGCCGTCAGGTCATCAATCTCGATGACGAGCGCTGGGTCGGTGCGTCGGCGTGGCGGCAGAACGAGCAGACCTACGATGCGGCGCGCGGCACCGCGTCGTATGGCCCGCTGGCGCTGGACGTGACTTACGCCGACAGCCAGCGCACGGTCTTTGGCGTCGATAGCGGAGCGCGAATCGATTACGATGGCCGGTTCTGGTTCCTCGGCGCCGCTGCCAAAACCGGGCCGGTGACGACCAAGGCATTCGCCTATCTGCTCGACTACGACCCGACCGCTTTCGGCTTCCAGAGCAATAGTTCGCAGACCTATGGCGTCCGTTCGGCGGGCACCGTGCCGCTGGCGAAGAAGGTCAAGGCCAGCTTTGCCGCCAGCTATGCCCGCCAGCAGAATTACAAAGACAGCCCTTACCGTTATCGCGCAGACTATATCTATGGCGAGGGCGCATTGGCCATCGCCGACCTGACGCTGAAAGGCGGTTATGAGAAGCTGGGCGCCGACGCCAGCGCCACCAGGGGCGGTAAGGTCACGTCGTTCGCGGTGCAGACGCCGATGGCCACCTTCCACAAATGGGACGGCTGGGCCGACCAGTTCCTGACCACCCCGACCAAGGGCCTGCAGCGCGTTTTTGCCAGCGCGACTTACAAGTTCAGCACGATCAAGGCGGTGCCGAGACTGAATGCGCAAGTCATCTACCACGACTTCCACAGCGATATCGGCAATCTGGCCTATGGCCACGAATGGGATGGCGCGATCGGCTGGAAGACCGGCCCGATCACCTGGCTCGCCAAATATGCCGACTATACGGCGCGGCTGGCGGGGACCAACACCCGCAAGTTCTGGCTGCAGGCCGAATTTGCGCTCTGATCAGTAGCAAAAGTGAGGAGCGGGGCCGTCTGGCGATGAGTCGAATGGCCCCCTCCGTAATTTGCTGCACTGCAAAATATCGCTTGTCGAAACCACCCCGAATCGGGTATAAGAAAACTACGGAAGCAGTTTTCCCCCAAAGTCGGGCGATCCAACACTGCTTCCGACCAGATTACATTGCGTGGCAACGTCGCCGCCCGGTCAGGTTCCTTGGGACATGGTTCGTGGCGGCTTTTTTGCGTTCGCGCTTCACGAAGGAGACGAATGGTGAATGCGCCGATGATTTTCAACGAGGGTGGGGTAACCCCCGGTTTGCGCGAAAAACTGGTCGTCATCGGCAATGGCATGGCGGGCTGCCGTGCGGTCGAGGAAATCCTGGCGCGCGATCCGGCGCGCTATGCCATCACCATCTTTGGCGCCGAACCGCGCGTGAACTACAACCGCATCATGCTGTCGCCGGTGCTGGCGGGCGAGAAAAGCTTTGCCGAAATCGTCATCAACCCACCCGAATGGTACGCCGAAAACGACGTCGCGCTGGTTTCGGGCGATGCAGTGGTGTCAATCGATCGCACTGCCCGCACGGTGCTGACCGCATCGGGCCGCGCCGAACCCTATGACCGCTTGCTGATCGCGACCGGCTCTGATCCGTTCATCATCCCGGTCCCTGGCGCCAACCTGCCCGGTGTCGTCACCTTCCGCGACCTCGACGATGTCGACAAGATGGTGCGGGCGGCCGAATCCGGCGGCGCAGATGGTGAACAGGGCCGGGCTGTCGTCATCGGCGGCGGGTTGCTCGGGCTGGAGGCGGCGCATGGCTTGACCCTGCGCGGCATGGCGGTGACCGTCATCCACCTGATGCCGACGCTGATGGAACGCCAGTTGGACGAGGCGGCGGGCTGGCTGCTCAAGGCCGAACTGGAACGGCGCGGTCAGGTCATCCTGACCGGCGCCGACACCGCCGAAATTATGGGCGAAAATAACCATGTCAACGCGGTGCGCCTGAAAGATGGCCGCGTGATCCCCGCCGATATCGTCGTGATGGCAGTCGGCATTCGCCCGGCGACGGCGCTGGCCAAGGCGGCCGGGCTGGAAGTGGAACGCGGCATCGTCGTTGACGACCACATGGTCACATCCGACCCGGCGATCATGGCGGTGGGCGAATGCGTGCAGCATCGCGGTGCCTGTTATGGCCTGGTTGCGCCCTTGTGGGACATGGCGCGGGCGCTCGCCGACCATTCAACCGGCAACCCCAGCGGCTATGCGGGATCGGTCACTTCGACCAAGCTCAAGGTTTCGGGCATCGACCTGTTTTCCGCAGGCGATTTTTCGGGCGGTGACGGCGCTGAGGACATCGTCATGCGCGATGCCGCGCGCGGGCTTTACAAACGGGTGGTGGTCAAGGACAACCGCCTGATCGGCGCGGTGCTGTATGGCGACACCGCCGATGGCAGTTGGTATTTCGACCTGTTGAAAAACGGTGAGGATGTCTCGAACATCCGCGAAGCCTTGATCTTTGGCCAGGCTTTCGCGTCCGGAGGGGCGCTGCTGGACCCTAATGCGGCCGTTGCGGCGCTCTCGGACTCTGCCGAGATTTGCGGCTGCAACGGCGTTTCCAAGGGCGCGGTGGTCAAATGCATCAATGGCGGCGCGGCCAGCCTGGATGCGGTGCGCGGGCAATGCAAGGCTTCGGCCAGTTGCGGTTCGTGCACCGGGCTGGTGGAAAGCCTGCTGCGGCTGACGCTGGGCGATGAGGTCCAGCAGGGCGCGAAAACCTTGTGCAAATGCACCAGCTTTGGCCACGGCGACGTGCGCCGCTTGATCGTTGAAAAGCGCCTGATGGCGATCCCGCAAGTGATGCAGGAACTGCATTGGTCCACCCCCGATGGCTGCGCCTCATGCCGCCCGGCGCTGAATTACTATTTGTTGTGCGCATGGCCGGGCGAATATGTCGATGACCAGCAGAGCCGCTTCGTCAACGAACGGCTGCATGCCAATATCCAGAAGGATGGCACCTATTCGGTGGTGCCGAGGATGTGGGGCGGGCTGACCACGCCCAATGAATTGCGCGCCATCGCCGATGCCGCCGACAAATATGGCGCGCGGACGGTCAAGGTAACGGGAGGCCAGCGGATCGACCTGTTCGGCATCCGCAAGGAGGATTTGCCCGCGATCTGGGGCGATCTCAACGCCGCGGGCATGGTTTCGGGACACGCCTATGGCAAGGCGCTGCGCACGGTCAAGACTTGCGTCGGGTCGGAATGGTGCCGCTTTGGCACGCAGGATTCCACCGGGCTGGGCGTCAAGATCGAGCACATGACCTGGGGCAGCTGGATGCCGCACAAGTTCAAGATCGCGGTGTCTGGCTGCCCGCGCAATTGCGCCGAGGCGACAATCAAGGACTTCGGCGTGATCTGCGTGGATTCGGGCTATGAACTGATGGTCGGCGGCAATGGCGGGATCAAGCTGCGCGGCACCGACCTGTTGTGCAAGGTGGCGACCGAGGCCGAAGTGCTGGATGCCTGCGCCGCCTTCATCCAGTTCTACCGCGAGGATGCGTGGTATCTGGAACGCACCGCGCCGTGGATCGAACGCGTTGGGCTGGAGCGGGTCAAAGCGGCGCTGTTCGACGATCCCGATGCGGTCGCGCGACTGGCCCGCCGTTTCCGCTATTCGCAAAGCTTCATGCAGGATGATCCCTGGGCGAAACGCGCGAGGGGTGCCGATGCCGAATTGCACCAGCACCTTGCGGAGGTGCGTCCTCTTGTTTTGGAGACCATCCTGTGATCGGTGATTGGCTCGATATCGGCCCGGTCGGCCAGATCAGCCCCGGCAATGCCCGCACTTTACCGGTGCGCGGTGGTGCTGATGGCACGCGGGAGATCGCGATCTTCCATACGCTGGACAACCGCTTTTATGCGCTGGTCAACCGTTGCCCCCACAAGGCGGGTCCGCTTTCGCAAGGCATCGTTCACGGCAATGTCGTGACCTGCCCGCTGCATTCGTGGCACATTTCGCTGAAGACCGGTGAGGCGCTGGGCGAAGACGAGGGATGCGTGCCGACTATCCCGCTGAAGGTCGATGCCGGGCGGATTTATCTGCTGCGGTCGGCGGTCATGGGCCAGGAAGCGGCCTGACCCCATGACGCCGGGCGCCGCTCCGATCCTTACCACCTGCGCTTATTGCGGTGTCGGCTGCGGCATCAGCGCCACGGTGACGGGGCCGCGCGCAGTGACGATCCGCGGCGATGCGATGCACCCCGCCAATGCCGGACGGCTCTGCTCCAAAGGCACCCATCTGGGCGAGACCGTCGGGCTCGAAGGACGCCTGCTCCATCCGATGATCGGTGAGGATCGCGTGAGCTGGGATGAGGCGCTGGGCGAGGTGGCGGGCCGCCTGCGCGATACCATCGCCGAACATGGCCCCGACAGCGTGGCCTTCTATGTCTCCGGCCAGTTGCTGACCGAGGATTATTACGTCGCCAACAAGCTGATGAAGGGCTTCGTCGGCTCGGCCAATATCGACACCAATTCGCGGCTGTGCATGGCCTCCGCCGTCGCCGCGCACACCCGCGCCTTTGGCGAAGATATCGTGCCATGCTCGTATGCGGACCTCGACGAAGCCGATTTGATCCTGCTGGTCGGCAGCAATACTGCCTGGTGCCATCCGGTCATCTGGCAGCAGATCGAGGCGGCCCGCGCGGCGCGCGGCACCAGGCTGGTGGTGATCGACCCCCGCCGCACCGAAACCGCCGAGCAGGCCGACCTGCATATTCCGATTGCGCCCGATGGCGACGTCGCCTTGTTCAACGCGCTGCTGGCGCGGATGCGGGCGGACGGGCTGGTGGACGACGCGAATCTGGGCGTGCCGCAAGGTTTCTGGTCCGGGCTTGAGCGGTGCGAGCCGGAGATCGATCCCGCCCTGTTCGACCAACTCGCCCGCCTCGTCGCCGCTCACCCGCGCATGGTCACGCTGTTCAGCCAGGGCGCGAACCAGTCGGCCTGCGGCACCGACAAGGGCAACGCCATCATCAACCTGCACCTTGCCACCGGACGCATCAACCAGCCGGGCGCGGGACCGTTCAGCATCACCGGCCAGCCCAACGCCATGGGCGGGCGCGAAGTCGGCGGGCTGGCCAACACGCTGGCTTGCCACCTTGGCTTTTCGGATGGTGAACGCGCCGATGTCGCGGGGTTCTGGCGGGCGAAACGGATGTGCGCCGGACCGGGCCTCAAGGCCGTGGAGATGTTTCGCGCGGTTCACGACGGGCGGATCAAATTCCTGTGGGTGATGGCGACCAACCCCGCCGTGTCGATGCCCGATGCTGGTTTCGTGCGTGAGGCATTGGCGCGCTGCCCGACGGTGGTGGTGTCGGATGTCATCGCCGACACCGATACCGCGCGCTTTGCCCATATCCGCTTGCCCGCGCTGGCCTGGGCCGAAAAGGACGGCACCGTCACCAATTCGGAACGCTGCGTCAGCCGCCAGCGCGCGCTGTTTCCTGCTCCCGGCGAAGCGCGGGCGGATTGGCGGATCGTCTGCGACGTGGCGGCACGGCTGGGCTGGGGCGACGCCTTCGACTTTGCCGCGCCCGCCACGATCTGGCGCGAATATGCGGGCATGACGGCGCTGGCCGGGCGCCATGGCAAGCGGCTTGATTTGACCGCTTATGCCGATCTGTCCCACGATGAATACGAGGCGATGGCGCCGTTTCAGTGGGGCGGGCGTCATCCGCTGGCTGGCGGCTATCCGACGCCATCGGGCCAGGCGCAACTGGTTGCGGTCGTCGCGCCCGTGCCAGTTGCGGCGGACGCCGACTGGCCATTGCGGCTCAACACCGGGCGTTATCGCGACCAGTGGCACACCATGACGCGGACCGGCCTGTCGCCGACCTTGTCCAGCCACCGCCGCGAGCCGCTGCTGGAAATGCACCCCGCCGATGCGCAGCTTTGCGGCATCGCGGAGGACGCGCTGGTCAGGGTGGTGACGGCCAGCGGCACCGCCGTGTTCCGCGCCAGCCTGACCGCAGACCAGCGGCGCGGTGACATTTTCGTGCCAATGCACTGGACCGATATCATGGCGGGCGGATCGGGAAACACCGGTCGCGCCAATCGCCTGGCGGGACAGCAGACCGATCCGATCTCGGGCCAGCCCGCTTTCAAGAACACCCCCGCCCGCGTGGAGCCGGTCATGCCCGAATGGCGCGGCTTTTTGGTTACCCGCGAGTGTCCGGTGCCCCAGGGCGTGCTGTGGTGGAGCCGTTCGCGCGTCGCGCAAGGCTGGCTTTACGAACTGGCCGGCGACGGCGCCATTGCCGAAGAGACGCTGCTGCCGCCGGGCGATAGGCTGGAAGCGGTTGACCTGGTGCGCGGCATGCGCCGGATCGCTGTGTTGGGTGATGGCGGCGCGCTGGTCGCGGCGCTGTACCTGACCCGCAGCGGCGAATTGCCCGCACGCGAATGGGTGGCGGGGCAATTGGGCGAGGTCGCGGCTGGCCCGATGGAACTGCTGGCAGCGCGGCCCCGGACCCCGGTGGCGGATCGCGGACCGATCATCTGCATTTGTCACGGGGTGGGGGAAAAAGACATTGTCGGCGTAGTCTGCTCCGGTGCGGCCAGTGTTGCCGCGATTGGCGAGGCGACGCGCGCGGGGACCAATTGCGGGTCGTGCCGCCCGGCCATCGCCCGGTTGCTGGTGGGTGCCCAAAGCGTGCAGATGGAGGCGGCAGAATGACCGAACAAGGCGACTTTCCCAACGGCATGGTGTGGCTGGTCGGGGCAGGGCCGGGCGATCCCGAACTGCTGACGCGCAAGGCCGAACGGTTGATTCGGGCGGCGGACATCATCTTCTACGACGCCCTCGTCGGGCCCGGCGTGCTCGATTTCGCCCGGCCAGACGCGCAGATGGTGCCGGTGGGTAAACGCTCCGGTCGCCATTCCCGCGATCAGGGTGACATCGACCGACTGATCGTCAGGGCCGCGCTGGCCGGGCAACGGGTGGTCCGGCTAAAGGGCGGCGATCCGGCAATCTTCGCCCGCGCCGGAGAGGAGCTTGCGGCCTGCCGCGCAGCCGGGGTGAAAGTTCGCATCTGCCCCGGCATCACCGCCGCCAGCGCTGCCGCCGCCAGTCTTGGCGCGTCGCTGACCCTGCGCGGGGCCGCGCGCAAACTGACCTTCGTCACCGCTCATGCCCGCGCGGGCGAGGAACTGAACCTCGATTGGCAGGCGCTTGCCGACCCCGCTGCGACCCTGGCGATCTACATGGGCAAGGCCGCCGCCACCGAAGTAGCCGGGCAGCTCATGGCCGCTGGCCTGCCTGGCGATACCCCGGTCGCGCTGGTGGAGAATGTCAGCCTGCCGAACGAACGCCGCTGCCAAACTCGGCTGGACCTGCTGGCCTTCGCCGCGCGCACCACTTTGGGCTCAGGCCCTGCGCTCCTCCTGATCGGGCAGGCTCTGGAACACAAAGCCCCCGGAAATGCCGGTTTGCGAATGGTGGGCGTAGGAAGGATTGAACTTCCGACCCCTGCGATGTCAACACAGTGCTCTACCACTGAGCTATACGCCCATGCCACCCAGACGGGCAGCGTCCATTCGTAAAAGCCGTCGCTGAATCGCTTTCAGCGCGGGCAGGGGCGGCGTTTAGCTGTGCGGTTCGCGGGATGCAAGCCATGATGCGGTTATCAGCCACCGCGCAATTCGGTCAATTTGCGTTCCCACGCCAGAGCATGGGCCACGATCAC
>JALYHR010000076.1 GCA_030776465.1 Pseudomonadota bacterium | reverse complement strand
GCGCGGAACAGCGCTTCCGAAGAAGCGGTGTTCCTGCGCCTGACGGTCCCATGTTCGTGGCGGTGATCCCGCGATGCTTAGCGTACCGCCAGAGCGGCCTGCTTTCACATCGGGCGGACCACGCGGTCACGATCATAACGGTGGCGTGCCACTCATAGCATCAGCGGTTCGCCCAGGGTACAAGGCTAGCCTGCACAGGTCAGGCGTTTACCGATACTGCTGCGGGCAACTGCCGCCGTGCCGTTACGGTTGAGTTTCTACGACCCAATCAACGGCATAAACCATTGAAAAGACATGGCAACTCAGCTTTCTGGCTAGGCAAAGCTGCGCCTCATGGCCGAGTCGCGCAAGCGCTTTTTTGCAAAATTATCCACAGGTCCGGTTTTGCCGGTGGACAACTCAGCAGCAACGCCATGGCTGAACACCAAAAGCTTCATCCTCTCTGCGCCAAGAGGCGCAAGCGTTTATCACCCTCTCTGCGCCAAGAGGCGCAACCGGAGCGCGTTCAGCTTGATGAAGCCAGCGGCGTCTTTCTGGTCATACGCACCGGCATCGTCCTCGAAGGTGACGTGGCGTTCCGAATAGAGGCTGTCGGGCGATTTGCGCCCGACAACCGACACGCTGCCCTTGTACAGTTTCAGCCGCACCGTACCGCTCACCCGCGACTGGCTGTGGTCGATCGCGGCTTGCAGCATCTCGCGCTCGGGCGAAAACCAGAAGCCGTTATAGATCAACTCGGCATAGCGCGGCATCAGCTCGTCTTTCAGATGCGCCGCGCCCCGGTCCAGCGTAATCTGCTCGATACCGCGATGGGCGCGGGCGTAAATCTCGCCACCGGGCGTTTCGTACATGCCCCGGCTTTTCATGCCGACGAAGCGGTTCTCGACCAGATCGAGGCGCCCGATGCCGTGCTTGCGGCCCAACTCGTTCAACGCCGTCAGCAGCGTCGCGGGGCTCATCGCCTCGCCATTCAGGGCGATGCCGTCGCCGCTTGAGAAATCGACGGTGATATATTCCGGCACATCCGGCGCATCCTCGGGGTTGACGGTGCGGCTGTAGACATAATCGGGCACTTCCTGCCACGGGTCTTCCAGAACCTTCCCCTCCGACGAGGTGTGCAACAGGTTGGCGTCGGTCGAGAACGGGCTTTCGCCGCGCTTGTCCTTGGGGACGGGGATCTGGTGCTGTTCGGCCCAGGCGATCAGGGCGGTGCGGCTGGCCAGGTCCCATTCCCGCCACGGCGCAATCACCTTGATGCCCGGCTCCAGCGCATAGGCGGACAATTCGAAGCGCACCTGATCGTTGCCCTTGCCGGTCGCGCCATGCGCCACCGCGTCGGCACCGGTTTCGCGGGCGATTTCGACCAGCCGCTTGGAAATGAGCGGGCGCGCGATGCTGGTGCCCAGCAAATAATCGCCTTCATAGCGGGCATTGGCGCGCATCATCGGAAAGACGAAATCTCGCACGAATTCCTCGCGCAGATCGTCGATATAGATATGATGATCGGGCACCCCCATCAGCCTGGCCTTGGCGCGCGCAGGCTCCAGTTCCTCACCCTGGCCCAGATCGGCGGTGAAGGTGATGACCTCGCAATCATAAGTGATCTGCAACCATTTCAGGATCACAGAGGTGTCGAGACCGCCCGAATAGGCGAGGACGACTTTTTTGATATCCGACATGGCAGGGCCCCAATTCTGAACTTTGGCTGGCGAGGGAATAGCGCGCGGCGCCTAACAGGCGGCGGCCCGCGCTGCAACGCCCAAGCCGGTCAGGTCGCGCGCCTCCGTCACGGATATTCGCCGGAATTTTTCCGGAATTTTATATCATGCAGCCAGACCAACTCGAGATGCTTTCCCAAACAAGGATTGCAACCAGCCACGGGCTAATGGGTCATAAAATTTGTCAAGCAGAACGGCGAGAAGAATGCTGATTGTTATCGATAAAAATTTGGCCCCTTCGGCCACTCCAAACTTGTTTGCTACCATCATGGTAAGGTCCATGATCGGAATGTGAATGCAATAGATTGGATATGATATTCTGCCTAGGAATTCCATTAAATTTCTCGATGTCAGGTCAGTAATTTCTATTTGAGATGCAATCATTACCGCAATTGGACAAAATATAAATATAAACGATAAATAAATTATAATGCCTTCCTTTGGAATAAGCGGCATGGCCAGAAATATTATAAAGGATATAATGATCAATGGTCCAGTCAGCTTAAATTCAGCAACGTCATTGAGAAATTTAGGCAATAAATTTGTGTTGACGTATTTGCAAATGGCCATCCCAAGCACAAACCCATAGGCAACGCGTGGGAACCCGGTAATGAAATTGTTTTGCCCCCAACCGCCAAGAATCATAAATAAATGCGGAACATGGTAGTATCTCGCAAAAAAATATCCCGACAAAGGATAGGCGAGTCCGCACAGAACGGCGCCAACGGCCATTTTTCGAAGTGATAATCTCGATATTTTGAAAAACAATGCGTTCGCACACAGCTCAAAAAACAACGACCAAGCCGGGTTATTCTCGGGGAAAATCGGAATTCCGTCAAAACCGCCCGGCATGGCAGGAAATTTTCCAAAATATGGAATGTAAAACATATTTAATGACAAGATGTAATAAACGTCAATCAATGAAGTGTGCGCTTGCAACGCTTGAAAAAATATAACGGGAGCGCCCAAGATCAAGCCGATGAGGAACAGCGGATAAAGTCTTGCGATTCTGATCGCCATGAATCGAATTGTAGAGAGGCGCTTACGCTCATATGCATGAAAAATAACAAACCCACTAAGGATGAAGAAAAAATCGACAGCTCCGGCTGAATTGCGGAAAAATCCGATCGAACTGGTGAAATGGTGCATAACGACGACTGCAAGCGCGGCAATCCCCCGCATCCCATCTAGAAGCACGTATCTTTTCTTCGATCCTTGCATTTCAGCACCGCTATCGGACGAATACATCAATTTTGGTATGATAGAATGACATTTAATTCAGGGATTCGAATTACCGTGAATTACCGAGACACGTCCGTAAACCAAAAAAAACCGGCTCGCGCCGATTTCCGCGCTGAGTCACTTCGAGCGGAACACCCGGCAGAACCATGCGTGGCAAACGAGACATTTGCGAATCCTATTGGGCCGAGCGCAACGCTTCGCGGGCCGCATCGGGCATGCCGGCGATGACCGACAGATAGGCACTGGCAGTCGCGTCGGGCTGACGCCTGCCCTGTTCCCAGCCCTTCAATGTCGCCAGCGGAATCCGGTAGGCGCTGGCAAAAGCCTGCTGCGACAGGCCCAGCTCCTCGCGGATCGCGCGTACATCGGGAACATGGATGGTGTGGACGCGCGCCACCTTGCCCTTGCCCAGGACATGGGCGGCGGCCTCTTCCATCGCCGCGATCAGGTCTTGTCCAAAGCTGCTCATCATCATGCTCCTTACCACTAATCCACCGCTGCCTTGATCACCGCCGCAAATGCTGCCACCGCCTTCTTCTCGTCCGCCGTCAGGTCGGTTGCCTGTGCCTTGGCATAGGCCAGCAGCAGATAGAGCGGGCAGTCCACTCGGTAATAAAAATAGATCACCCGCGCCCCGCCGCGCTTGCCGACACCGGCCTTGCCCCAGCGCAGTTTCCTCACCCCGCCGGTTCCCGGAATGATGTCGCCATCCTCCGGATTATGGGCGAGATGATCGACCAGCGCCGTCAGTTCGTCTTCGCTCCATATCTTGGCCGCCGCCCGCATGAAACCCTGCGTCTCGGCAACGGTAATCGGGCGAGTCTGCATCAACTGCATATACGTCAATGACGTCTAAAGGCAAGCGAATGTTGACTAGGCTTGCCATGCCGCCGATGAACTGACCGATGTCAGGACTGCCGAGACTATCATCCAACCCCCTGGCATCCGCGCGCCAGATACAGCACGTCGCGCGGTTGCGACAATAGATGCTGGCCTGAATCGACGAACAGCGTCTCACCGCTCGCCAACCAGCCTTCGCTCAGGAACAGCGCCGCCTCGGCCAGTTCGGCAGGATCGGTCAGCCGGTGCAGCAGGTTCATCCTTCCGCTCGCCTCATGTTCCTGCGGCGCCTGGTCGTGGCTGGCCAGCATCGCGCCGGGGGCCAGCCCATAGACCCGATCAGCGGTGTTGCCAGCTTGCACAGCACCCATCGCCAGCATCCGCACCGTGGCGGCCAGCGCATGTTTGGCCATGGTGTAGGAAAAGAAATCGGGATTGGGGTTGGCCAGCTTCATGTCGAGCAAGTCGATCACCCGCCGTCCACTGGCGGCACGCGCTCCGCCGCCTTCGGGCGGGGCCAGAAACGCCTGTGCCATGCGCGCGGGGGTCGCGGCATTGACCGTCATCGCCTCGGTAAAGACCGTAGGGTCCAGCGCCGCCACACTGTCGAAATGGAAAACGGCGGCAGAATTGACCAGCACCCGCCAGTCCGCCAAGCTTGCGCCAAGATCGCGGACCATCGCCACGGCGGCATCGCTGTCGGCCATATCGCAGCTGACGCATTCGGCCGAAGGCAATTCCGCCGCCAAAGCCTGCGCCGCTGCGCGCGATCGTCCGTAATGGATGACGACGTGCCAGCCAGCTTCGGCGAAACGCCGCGCAATGACCGCGCCGATGCGCTTGGCACCCCCGGTGACGAGAACGGCTGGTCGCTCCATCCCGGCAGCCAAGCACAGCCGGGCGCGCTTGGAAAGGGCCATTGCCGCTATCCGCAAAGCGGTGATTATGTCCGGGTAGGCTTGTACCGGCGCAGGCGGAGCGCAAATCGGCGGCCGGCGAGATGGGCGTCGGAGAGACCAGCTTCAGCTGCCGGGCCTGGGATCGGCAATTTGCGTTACTGCCGGTCATTCTCGGCCCGGCGAATGCAGCGCAATTCGCTGTCTGTGCCGTCGGCGCTGAGCTTGCGCAGGAAATTATTGCTGATGCGGTGAAATTTTTCGCCAGCGCGAGGCCCGCTGGTCATCTGAATGACGTTGGCGGTCAACAAATAGCTGCCTTGTTTGCCCCCGGATTCATACGTGGACGAATGGACCACGGCGAAATCTTCTGCGGGGACGCGGACCCCGGCGGCGTGCATGGCATCACCCGGCAACTCGCACATATAGGCACCCAGCGGCAGCGTCTGGATCTGCATCTGCATACCGCTGTTCTGCGCGGTGGCGACGGTCGAGCTCTGAATAATGCCCAGCCCCGCCAGCATCGCGGCGATCATGCGCCGGTTCGCGCGGCAACGCACCGATTGCCACCACGCCCCCTGCGCGCTAAGGGCCCGCCTCTTGCGGCATTCGCGTGTTGGCTTCGACAGTGTTCGGGCCAGTTTTTGGCGCATCATTGTACGTTCTTTCTTAAGGTCAGGCCCCATGAAGATCAGCGGCGTGGATATTCGTCCCGGCAATATCATCGAATACGAAAAAGGCATCTGGAAGGTCGCCAAGACCCAGCATACCCAGCCCGGCAAAGGCGGCGCCTTCATGCAGGTCGAGATGAAGAACCTGATCGACGGGCGCAAGAACAATGTCCGCTTTCGCAGCCAGGATACCGTCGAACGCGTGCGTCTGGATACCAAGGATTTCCAATTCCTTTACGTCGATGGCGACAGCCTGGTGTTCATGGACCAGGTCACTTACGACCAGATCACCCTGCCCACCGACTTGCTGGGCGATGCCGCCGCCTTCCTCCAGGACGGTATGGAAGTGACACTTGAAATGTATGATGAACGGCCGATCAGCGTCGCCCTGCCCGAACAGGTGGAAGCGACGATCGTCGAGGCCGATGCCGTCGTCAAAGGCCAGACCGCCAGTTCCAGCTACAAGCCCGCGCTGCTCGACAACGGCGTGCGGGTGATGGTGCCGCCGCATATCGGCAGCGGTACGCGGATCATCGTCGATGTTTATGAGCGGACCTATGTGGGCAAGGCTGGCTGACCACCCATGGCAGCCATTTCCGGTATAATTCGCGTCATCGAAAAGGCTGCCCGCAAGGCCGGCCAGCGGCTGCGCCGCGATTTCGGCGAGGTCGAGCATTTGCAGGTCAGCCGCAAGGGCCCGGCCGATTTCGTGTCGAAGGCCGACCAGAATGCCGAGCGCACGATCTATGACGAATTGCGGCTCGCGCGGCCCGACTGGGGTTTCCTGCTCGAAGAAGCCGGCGAAATCCCCGGTGATCCGACCAAGCCGCGCTGGGTTGTCGATCCACTGGATGGGACCAGCAATTTCCTTCACGGCATCCCGCATTTCGCCATTTCGATCGCCGCGCAGGAACCGAAACCCGACGGTTCGGGATGGGGCGACGTCATCGCCGGGATCGTTTACCAGCCGATCACCGATGAAAGTTTCTGGGCGGAAAAGAATCGCGGTGCGTGGTTGCAGGACCGGCGGTTGCGGGTGTCGGGGCGGCGCCATCTCGATGAAAGCCTGATCGCCACTGGAACACCATTCGCGGGCCACGGCGATTTTGCCGAATGGACCAGGATATTTGCCGCGATCGGCCCGCAGGTCGCAGGCATCCGCCGGTTCGGTTCGGCCGCGCTCGATCTCGCCTGGGTCGCCGCCGGGCGTTACGAAGGTTTCTGGGAAAGCGGATTGTCCCCTTGGGACACGGCGGCCGGTTGCTTGCTGGTGCGCGAGGCGGGAGGCTTTGTCACCGACTGGCAGGGGCGGTCACAGCCGGTTTGCGATGCGCAATTACTGGCCGGCAACGACGCCTTGCACTCGCGGCTGCACAAGGTGCTGGTGGGCGCATTGAAGGGTTAATCGGGGCCGGACATGCAAACCCCGCTTGAAGAGTGCGCCCTGCGCGGCTAAGCGGCGCATTCCGCAGTGCCCCTGTGGTGGAATGGTAGACGCGATCGACTCAAAATCGATTATCGAAAGATGTGCCCGTTCAAGTCGGGCCAGGGGCACCATTCGGACTTGCCGCGCTGCGCTGGCCTTCAATCGTCCGCATGAACCATGCGCCTTCGTTCAATCGCTTAAAGCGATTACCGGCGGGGGAAAAAACCGATGGTCTTTGCCGTCACGGCGGCGCACACAATCGCGGCTTATTCAACAAGGAGCAGACATCATGGGACTCAAGGGTTCGAAGACCGAGGACAACCTCAAGGCGGCGTTTGCGGGCGAAAGCCAAGCCAATCGCCGCTATCTCTATTTCGCCCAGAAGGCCGACATCGAAGGCCATAACGACGTCGCTGCGGTATTCCGTTCGACTGCCGAGGGTGAAACCGGCCATGCGCACGGCCATCTCGAATATCTGGAAGAATGCGGCGATCCTGCCACGGGCGAGCCGATCGGCGACACCGTGCTGAACCTGAAGGCGTCGATCGCGGGCGAAACCCACGAATACACCGACATGTATCCGGGCATGGCCAAGACCGCGCGCGAAGAAGGTTTCGATGAAATCGCCGACTGGTTCGAAACGCTGGGCAAGGCTGAAAAGAGCCACGCCGGCAAATTCCAGCGGACGCTCGACACCGTTCTCGCCGACGCCTGAACATAATGCCCACGCCGGGTGCGCAGGTGCGCGCCTGGCGTGGTCGCCACCCCGCACCCACGGAGCCTCGCGATGGAAGGCAGCCTTGAAGCGCCGACGCGCCACGCGATCCCGTGGCGCGATGAATCCTGGTATGACGAAGCAGCGCTCGACGCCGAAATGCGCCGGGTGTTCGACATCTGTCACGGTTGCCGACGCTGTTTCAACCTGTGCGACAGCTTTCCGATCCTGTTCGACGCGGTCGATGAATCGCCCAGTGAGCAGGTAGAGGACCTGACTAAGCCGCAGATGAAGGCGGTCGTCGATGCCTGCACGCTGTGCGACATGTGCTTCATGACCAAGTGTCCCTATGTGCCGCCGCACCCGTTCCAGCTCGATTTTCCGCATCTGATGCTGCGCGCCCGCGCCGTCGAAAACCGCAGGGGCGAAACCTCGCTGGCGGACCGCGAACTGGCCAAGATGGACCGCAATGGCAAGCTGGGCAGCGCCGCTGCCGGCCTCGCCAATTGGGCGACGGCGACGGGCAATGGCTTGACCCGGCCGCTGATGCAAAGCGCGCTGGGCATCGACACCCGCGCCCACCTGCCGCCGTTCATGGAGACCCCATTGGTCAACAAGGCGCCGGGGATCATCCCCGCGCCCAATCCCGATGGCCCGGCGTTCGGTCGCAAAGTGGTGATCTACGCCGGTTGTCATGACAATTTCAACGATGGCACACCGGGCGAGGCGGCGCTGAAAGTTTTCGCGCATAACGGGTTGCATGTGCGCGTCGAACATCCCGATTGCTGCGCCATGCCCAAGCTGGAAAACGGCGACATGGCTGCGGTTGCCAGCGCCGCACAGCGTATCTCGGCCTTTTTCGCGCCGCTGATTGCCGATGGCTGGGACGTGGTGCCGCTGACCACCAGTTGCGCACTGATGCTGAAGTTCGAATGGCCGTTGATCGAGCCCGAAAACGAGGCGGTGGCGACATTGTCCCGCCACACTTTTGACGTTTCGGAATATGTCGTGCGGCTGGCCAAGGATGTCGGGCTCGCGCCGATTGCGCCGATGGCGAAATCGATCGCGGTGCATTTTGCCTGCCACTCGCGCGCCCAGAACATGGGGCCCAAGGCGATGGAAATGCTGCGGCTGATCCCCGAGGCAAAGCCGCAATTGACCGAGCGGTGCAGCGGCCACGGCGGCAAATGGGGCATTTTCAAGGGCAATTTCGACCGCGCGGTCAAGAACGGCAAGCTTGCCGCGCGCAATCTGGTCAAGGGCGATCCCGATCTCGTCGTCAGCGAATGCCCGCTCGCAGGCCCGCATCTGCGTCAGGTCATCGCCGCCAACGGCAGCGAGCCGCCGTTGCGTATCGGCCACCCCATCGAAGTCCTGGCCCAAGCTTACGGGCTGTAGTTGAGGTTTTCCGCATGCCGCGCGCGTCCCATACCATCACCCCCGAAGACATCATGCCGCTGGAACAGTACGAACTGATCCGCGCCGACAAAAAGCAGGAAGCCCTGCTGCGCAAGAAACTGACGCGCATCAGCGTCGGTCCGCATGCCACGGTCATCTTTGAAAGCTGGGACAGCATGTGGCTGCAAATCCAGGAAATGCTGCGCATCGAAAAAGGCGGCGCGGCGCAGCTTGCCGACGAAATCGCCGCCTATAATCCGATGGTGCCCAAGGGCAGCGAATTGACGATGACGCTGTTTTTCGAGGTTTCGGACCCAGTCCGCCGCGACATATTTTTGCGCAGCATCGGCGGGGTGGAAAACCACATCGCCATCCAAGTCGGCGCGCATGTCATCCCCGCGCGCGCCGAAGGCGACCTCGAACGCACCCGCGCCAGCGACGGCAAGACCAGCGCGGTTCATTTCCTGCACTTCGATTTCACCCCCGAAGCGGTGGCCGCGTGGCAGGACGTAGCTGCAGAGGGTGGGGCGGTGCAGGCGATGCTGGTGATCGACCACCCCAACTACGGCCACGCCGCCCTGATCAGCGCCGAAGTCCGCGCCTTTTTGGCGCGGGAGTGCTTTGCGGATTAGCGCAAATATGCGGCGCAACGCCGAAACCGTTTGACGTCCAGCCCTCTGCAATGGCAACGGCAGCAGCGCTGCGGGTATAGCTTAGTGGTAAAGCACCAGCCTTCCAAGCTGGCTATGCGGGTTCGATTCCCGCTACCCGCTCCATTTTCCTGTCCAGCTACATCCGCTTCTATCGGCTAAGCGCAGCCTGACCTCCGGTTTCGACGATGATGTCGGCGCCCCTTGATGGGGTATTACTCCCCCGTCGGCAGCCAGCCGCCCGCGGTCGCCACATAAAGCCGGGCGACGTTGAGAATCTGTTTACCCTGCGCGTCGATCAGCGCCAGTTGCGCGCGTTCGTGCGTTTGATTGGCGGTCAGCACTTGCAGCACGCCGCTATAACCGATCTGGAAACTCCTGCGCGACAAGTCGAGCGAATGGCCACTGATCGCCACGCTTTCGCGGGTGGCGGCCAGCGTGCGTTGATCGGTATCGATCGAAGACAGCAGGTCGGATACCTGCTGGAACGCTTCGAGCACGGTTTCGCGATAAGTCGCGGCAGCGGCGCGGGCGGACGCCTCGGCACCGCGTTTTTGCGCCGTGAGGGTGCCACCGTGGAAAATCGGCGCGGTCAGGCCGGCAAAGACATCGAAGCCGCGAAACTGGTTGGACAGCAGCGAACCGATGGTGTTCGCCGCTTGCGCATAAGTCCCGCCCAGCGTGATGTCGGGATACATGTTGGCCGCCGCGACACCGACCGCTGCCGTTGCGGCATGCAGCCGCGCTTCGGCGATCAGGATGTCGGGTCGCTGATGAACCAGTGCCGAGGGCAGCGCGACCGGGATTTTTGCGGGCAGGGTGAACTGCGCCAGGGAAAAGCTGGTCGGGCCAAGCTCCGCCGGGGAAATGCCGACCAGTATCGCCAGCATGTCGCGCGCCTCGGCCAATTGCTGATCCAGGGCTGGCAACTGGCTTTGATCTTCGGCCAATTGCGCTTGCGCGGTCAGCACTTCGACCAAGGTACCCGAGCCGAGTTGCTGGCGGGTCCGGGTCAGCGCGAGGTTGCGGGCGCTATCATCGACCAGCCCCTGCATCGCCGCGATATGGTCGCGGATCACCGCAATCATCAGCACTTGTGCGGCCACCCGCCCGGCGATGGTCAGATGCGCGGCGGCGGATTGCTGGCGCTGCGCCTCACCCTCGGCGCGGGCCTGTTCCAGCGCGCGGGCGTTGCGATGGAACAGGTCGAGGTCATAGCTGACCCCGCCGCCGACGGTGTAGAGGTTGAAATGGGGATTGCTGATGGCGACACTGCTGCCGAAGGTCGCCGGGTTGAATCCGAATGCGGCGAGGTTGATTTCCTCGTGCTCGATGCGGGCGTTGGCATCGACTTGCGGCAGGCGGCGGCCTACGACTGCGGCGATCTGCTGGCGGGCCTGTTCCAGCGTCGCGTCGCTGGCGGCCAGCGTCTGGTTATTGACCAGAGCCCGTTCGACCAGCGCATCGAGATCGCGCGAGCCGAAGCCTTCCCACCAGCGGCCTTGGGGGCCTCCACCCATTTCCACGCGCAAATCCACTCGCGGCGAGCCGGTGTTGGCATAGCCGGAGCTTGGCGCTGGCGGGGCGGGGGCGACGAAATCGGGTCCCGGCGAACAGCTACCGAGCAGCGGGGCCAGTACCAGCAACTGAGCCAGCGCAGAGTTCGGGCGCAAGGGAATCCGCATCATCTGGCCGCAGTGTCGGCGCCGAACAACTGGCGTTTATGCCCGGTATCGACCTCGACCTCGGCACTCAGCCCGGCGTGCAGCGGCAGACCCTGCGGCACCTGGTCCAGCGCGATTTCGACCGGCAGCCGCTGCACCACCTTGACCCAGTTGCCGGTGGCATTTTCGGCGGGCAGGATCGAAAAGCTGTTGCCGGTGCCGGGGCTGAAACTGACGACATGGCCCTTCAGCGACACCCCGGAATAGGCGTCGATGGTGATTGTCGCCCGCTGCCCGACGCGCATATTGGCAAGCTGGTTTTCCTTGAAATTGGCTTCCACCCAGAAATCGGTCCCGGCGAGCATGAATACCGGGCGCGCAGCGGTGACATAGCTGCCCAGTTGCAACTGGTTGACCTTGGTGACGACGCCATCGCGCGGCGCGCGCACCACGGTATGGGCCAGGTCGATCCGCGCCGATTCCAGCGCGGCGGCGGCGCGGCGCACGGTGGGCTGGTCATCGACCGGACCGCTTGCGCCACCGGTCAGTGCAGCGGCGCGGCTGGCCGCCTTGTCCTGCGCAGTGGCGATATCGTCCTGCGCCGTGCTGACTGCCAGCATCGCCTGATCATATTGATCGCGCGACGCTATGCCTTGTGCCAGCAGCGCCTTTTGACGGGCCGCCTCGGTCTGGGCAAAGCGCAGCCGGGTGTGGGCGGCGTTGATATCGGAACTGGATGCCGCGAAATCGGCACGGCTGGAGCCAACCCCGGCCCTGGCTGCCGCCAGCGCGGCCTCTGCGGCATCGACATTGGCTTGCGGGATCGCCGAATCAATGCGGAACAGCACGTCGCCAGCCTTTACCGCTTCGTTTTCATGGACATCGATCTGGGTCACTTTGCCGCTGACATCAGCGGCGATACCCACCAGCCCGGTCTGCAACTCGGCATTGTCGGTCGTCTCAAAGCGCCCGCCGCCGAGGTAAAATACCAGCGCGCCGATCGCGACGACCACCGGCCCGGCGATCAGCAGCGGGCCGCGCAGCCGCGAACGCGGCCCAATCGAGATATCCTGGGGCTCACCCGCAACTTCGCCTTCCGGCACGATATTAACTCCAGTCGATCTGGCCAATGGTTAGCCGCGCCGAAACCTATACAGAATCTATGCACAGTGCCAAATCTATGGACAGTGATAGTAAGCATAGCAAGTATCAATCTTTACGGGCAATGGCTCATCGCAAAATTGCAGCAAAGAGGGGGTTTATGGCGCATGACTGGCGCGTGATCGCGATCGCAGGTGTCCATAATTTACGCGATTATGGGGGCGATGCGGTGGCTGGTAAAAGATTGATAGAATAGCAATTCCATCCCGAAACGGGGAGGAACAACAGCTACAGAAACGCCTTCACATCGGCGATGAAGCGGTCGAACTGGTCGTGGTGCAGCCAGTGCCCGGCGTGCTCATATTCGATCACCCGCGCGGTATTGAAATGGTGCATACGCCCGTCACGCTCCGGATTGCTCGCGAAGCTGTCGGCACCGTACAACAGCAGCATCGGGCAGGTGATCGCTGCCCATAAGGCTTCGACTTCGTCCATGGGGAATTCGGCGACGCCCCAGACGTTGAGGTAATTGTCGAATTTCCAACTGTAAGTGCCGTCCTCGTTGCGGCTGACGGCGTGCAGGGTCAGGGCGCGGGCGCGTTCATCGGTGAGATAGGAGTTTTCCTCCTTCATCCGCGCATAAGCTGCCTCTATCGAGGGATAACGGCGCGGCAGCCGGCCCGCCGCATGGCGCTTTTGCAGGATCCAGTCGCGCAACCGCTGGGGAAAGGGGGGCACCGGTTCCACGCTGGGCAGCACGGGGCTCAGCCCTTCGATATTGACCAGCCGCGTGACTTTGTCGGGGTATAAGCCGGTATAGCTCGTGGCGATAATGCCGCCCAGCGAATGCGCAATGATCGAGACCTGGTCATAATCCAGCGACTGCACCAGTTGCGCGAAATCATAGACGAAGGCGAACATCGAGTAATCGCCGTCGGGCGACCACGCGCTGTCGCCATGGCCGCGCAGGTCGGGGGCGATGACGTGCCAGTCGTGGCGCAATTCATCGGCCACCCAGTCCCAACTGCGGCAATGGTCGCGCCCGCCGTGTTGCAGGATCAGCGGTGGTGCCTCGGGGTTGCCCCAGTCGACGTAATGTAGCCGTAGCCGCTGCGAGATAAAACTGTGCGAAGTAGGGCCAGCGATGGTGCTCATCTCGTGGGAATGCTGGTGTCAGGCGCCAAGGTCAAGGCCAAGTCAAGAGCGGCGCTGAATTTGCGACTTTGGGTAGTGGACTGGCCTTTGCGGCTGGTCGTCTCTATCTGGCGTTGAATATGGAGCCGATTCGATGACGACGCACACTACCCGCATGCTGATAATCGGTTCCGGCCCCGCTGGACTTTCCGCCGCGATTTATGGCGCGCGCGCTGGCATGAAGCCGATCGTGGTGCAGGGCTTGCAGCCGGGCGGGCAGTTGACGATCACCACCGATGTCGAGAATTACCCCGGTTTTCGCGAGGTGATCCAGGGTCCGTGGCTGATGCAGGAAATGCAGGCGCAGGCCGAGCATGTCGGCACCCGAATGCTGTGGGACACGATCACTTCGGTCGATGTGGCAAGCTATCCATTTCGCGCTTTTGGCGACAGCGGCGATGTTTACGAAGGCGATACGCTGGTGATCGCTACCGGCGCGCAGGCCAAGTGGCTGGGCGTTCCCGGCGAACAGGAATTATCGGGCAAGGGCGTTTCCGCCTGCGCCACCTGCGACGGATTTTTCTATCGCGGCAAGAAGGTGGTGGTGATCGGCGGCGGTAACACCGCCGTCGAAGAAGCGCTGTACCTGACCAACCATTCCGCCGACGTCACCCTGATCCACCGCCGCGACACGCTGCGCTCGGAACGCATCCTGCAGGACCGGCTGTTCGCACATCCCGCGATCAAGGTGTTATGGAACAAGGCCGTCGATCATTTCGTCGGCGATGCGGCCACCGCTGGCCTGACCGGGGTCGCGCTGATCGATACCATCACCGGGGAACACTCGGTGGAACCGACGCAAGGCGCCTTCGTGGCGATTGGCCATGCGCCTGCGACCGAACTGTTCAAGGACATCCTGGATCTCGACGACAACGGCTATATCCTGGTCCAGCCAGGCACGCCGAAGACCGCCATTCCGGGTGTCTTTGCCTGTGGCGACGTGATGGACCATGTCTACCGCCAGGCGGTGACGGCGGCGGGCACCGGCTGCATGGCCGCGCTCGATGCCGAACGCTTCGTTGCAGCGCGGGACTTCGCGGCAGGGCAGGCGGTCGATGAGATCGAGGCGGGTGCGGCGAACTGGTGAGGGAAAGGCCACAAATCCCCTCCCGTCCGTGCTGAGCTTGTCGAAGCACTGTCCTTCTTTGCTGCAAATTTTTCAAAGAAAATGCAGTGCTTCGACAAGCTCAGCATAGACGGGATAATTTGCCGGGCAGCTCTGCTCCTAAGCCAACTTTCGCTTAGTAGCGACAAACCGCAGTAGCGAGCCATAAGAATCCAGCAATTCGCCATCCACTTCGTCGTCGTCGATAACGATATGCATGCGGTCCTCGATTTCGGTCAACAGCCCGGCGACCGCCATTGAATCAAGCTCGGGAAGATGGCCGAACAGGCCGGTTTCCTCGGTAAATCCGGCCACGCGCTGCGGGTCGAGCGCCAGTACGTCGCTCAGGATCCTGCGCAGCAATGGGTCGGTCGTGGTTTCCATAGCTTCCTCAAAAGCTGCTTTGAACGGGCTTGAATACCGCAAGGGCCTAGCGCAGTGGTTCGCGCGCCTCTAGACCGCTAGCCAGTTTTTGCAATCACGCGCTGATAATTTATCGCTCGATCCAAACCATCTTCTTCTTCCGGGGACGGAAGATTTCTGGACTTCGAGACTTGGCAATTCTTATGCGGAGCGCCGCGCCCATTATGTCCACCGACCTTGAAACTGCGATCCGGGACGCTGCGCCGCTCGACCATCTCGCCATGCGGGGAAAGGGCGGCGCGGCGGCGCTGGTGCTGCGCGAGCGCGTCCTCAGCTACGACGATTTGCGCGCACGCGTCGCCACGCTCAGCGGTTGGTTGCGGGACCAGGTCGATGCGCCGGGCGCGCGCGTCGCCAGTTGGGCGGCAAAGGGCGAGCTGACCTGCCTGCTACCGCTGGCGGCGGCGCGGGCGGGACTGGTGCATGTGCCGATCAATCCGCTGCTCAAGCATGCCCAGGTCGCGCATATCCTGGGCGATAGCGGAGCGCGGCTGGTGATCGGCACCCCGGCACGGCTGGCGACGCTGGCGGCTGGCGATGTCCCCACTGGCTGCGCGGTCGTTGCGGAAGGCGACGCGCTGGCAGCCGCGGCGTCGGCGCCGGACTTGCCGCCATCCACCGCCGATCCGCACGAACTGGCGGCGATCCTCTACACCAGCGGATCGACCGGCAAGCCCAAGGGGGTGATGCTCAGCCATGCCAATATGTGGCTGGGGGCGCAAAGCGTTGCGGGCTATCTGGGCCTCGCCAGCGATGACCGGGCATTGGCGGTGCTGCCGCTCAGTTTCGATTATGGCCAGAACCAGTTGCTGTCGAGTTGGTACGCCGGGGCCAGCGTCGTGCCGATCGATTATCTGACGGCGCGCGATGTGGTGAAAGCGGTAGAACGCTATGGCATCACCACGCTGGCTGCGGTGCCGCCGCTGTGGATGCAATTGGCCGAAGCCGACTGGCCCGCAGATACCGCAGCGCGATTGCGGCGGCTGACCAATACCGGGGGCGCGCTGACCACCGATCTGGTGCGGCGGCTGCGCGCGCAATTCGCAGGCGCGCGGCTGTTTGCGATGTATGGGCTGACCGAGGCATTTCGCTCGACCTATCTTGACCCCGCGCTGATCGACAGTCACCCGACTTCGATTGGCAAAGCCATTCCTCATGCCGAAGTGCTGGTCATCGGCGACGCGGTTGGCTCTTTGGGACGTGCGGTGACGCAGGACGACGAGGAAGGCGAGCTGGTTCATTGCGGTCCATTGGTGGCGCAGGGCTATTGGCGCGATCCGGTGCGCACCGCTGAACGCTTTCGCCCCGCGCCCGCCGCGTCGCGCTATGGCGGCATCGCGGTGTGGTCGGGCGACCGGGTCAAGCGCAATCGCGACGGCCTGCTCACTTTCGTCGGACGTCGCGATGCCATGATCAAAAGCGCGGGCAACCGCATCTCGCCGCAGGAAGTGGAAGAGGTGGCGCTGGCGACCGGGCTGGTCGCGGAGGCGGTGGCGCTGGGGGTGCCGGATCCGCGCCTGGGTCAGGCGGTGCATCTGGTGGTGCGGCGCAGCGCGGGGGTGGCGGCGGATGTCGCGGCGGCGGAACTGGCGTCGTTGCTGCAGCGGGAATTGCCCAATTTCATGCAGCCGCGCGTCATCCACTGGCGCGATGCCATGCCGATCAGCGCCAATGGCAAGATCGATCGCCATCGGCTGGCGCAGGAACTGACATGAAACCGCTGGGGCCGATTCCACAGGGATTTACAGCGGTCGGCGGCGTGCTGGCGGTGGACGGCATACCCGTGACCGATCTGGTCGAACGGGCCGGGGATACGCCGCTGTTCGTCTATTCGGCCCAGCGGGTGGGCGCCCAGGTGGCGCGGCTGCGCGCTGCCATGCCGCAACGGCTGGCGCTGCATTACGCGATGAAAGCCAATCCCTATCCGCCGCTGCTCCGCCTGATGGCGGGGCTGGTCGATGGTTTCGACATCGCCTCGGACGGCGAACTGGCCATCGCCCAATCGGCGGGGATCGACCCTGCGCGGATCAGTTTTGCCGGCCCCGGCAAGCGCAACCGCGAACTGGATACCGCGATTGCCGCCGGGGTGACGCTCAACCTGGAATCCGAGGCGGAGGCTGACCGGGCGTTGGCGATTGCCGCGCGGCTGGGCATCACGCCTCGGCTGGCGATCCGCGTCAATCCCGAGTTCGAGCTCAAAGGCTCGGGAATGAAAATGGGCGGTGGTGCCAAGCCGTTCGGGCTGGATGCGGCGCGCGTGGCGCCCCTCGCGCGGCGCATTGTCGCCAGCGGCGCGGAATGGCGCGGGTTCCATATCTTCGCCGGCAGCCAGGCGTTGGACGCCGAAGCCATTGCCGATGCGCAAGCGCAGACTTTGGCGCTGGCGATGCGGCTGGCGGGCGAAGCAGGGGTGGCGCTGCCGCATTGCAATCTGGGCGGCGGCTTTGGCATCCCCTATTTCCACGGCGATCACCCGCTCGATATAGGCCACATCGGCGATGCGCTGGCGGACCAGTTCGCGCGCCTGCCCCAGGAATTTGCCGACACCCGCTTCTGTATCGAACTGGGCCGCTATCTGGTCGGCGAAGCGGGGGTCTATCTGACGCGGATCATCGAGCGCAAGGTGAGCCACGGCGAGGTTTTCCTGATCGTCGATGGCGGCTTGCATCACCAATTGGCGGCTTCGGGCAATTTCGGCACCGTGGTCCGGCGCAATTATCCCGTGGCCATCGCCAGCCGGTATGCGGCGCAGGCAATCGAGGAGGCGAGCATCGTCGGCTGCCTGTGCACCCCACTCGACCGGCTGGCCGACAAGGCCGTCTTCCCGCGCGCCGAAGTCGGCGACCTGGTCGCGGTGTTCTGCGCAGGCGCCTACGGCGCCACCGCCAGCCCATCTGCGTTCCTGGGGCAAGGGCCAGCGTTGGAAATGCTGGTTTAGGGCGGGCACCGTCAATCTGAACCGCCATCTAAACCCGTCTACCCTGAGCTTGTCGAAGGGCTGCACTTCTTTCTTGAGGCCGCGCGAGGCGCAAGAAAGAAGGGCAGTGCTTCGACAAGCTCAGCATGGACGGGGTGCGGTGCAGATTTTGCGCTGACCTTGCTACCAAAGGCTATTGACGGCTGCGGAACCGCCGCTGGCGATCTGTGACGCATCGATTTCGGACCTTTGCCGCAGGACGTGGGACCGGCCAAACGCCCGCGATCCAAACGCCCGCTATCGCCTCACCCCAGCACGCTGCGGCTGCTCGAAAGTCCGAACCGGACCGGCTTCGCATGGCGGATTTCGGGCGTCGGCGGCATCAGGGTCATGCCAGCGCGGAATTGCGATCCACCGGCTGAGGTAACGGAGTGCGCGTATGTACAGGGAATTCTATGGACTGGCGGGCTGCCCTTTTCAGATGACGCCCGATCCTCAGTTCATTTTCGAGAGCCAGAGCCATCGTCACGCCCTGTCCTACCTGAGCCGCGCGATGGCTCAAGGCGAAGGTTTCATCATCGTCACGGGTGAGGACGGCGCGGGCAAGTCCACATTGGTTTCGCAACTCGTGGCAGCGATTGATCCGGTTGGGCTGACTACCGCGCAATTGTGCGGAGAGTTCGCTGGCGAAGACATTATCCCGGTCATCGCCCGCGCCTTTGGCCTGGCTGCGAACCCTTGCAATATGGGCGATATCGGCGCGATCGAATATTTCCTCCAGGATGAGGCGCGGGCCGGTCGCCGCTGCCTGCTGGTCGTGGACGAGGCGCAACTGCTGCCCATCGCCATGCTCGAACAATTGCGCGTACTGGCCGATTTACAACTGGGCGCGCACCCGCTGTTGCAAATCCTGCTCATCGGCCAACCAAAATTCAGCAGCCGGTTGAAACGTCATCCCGCGCTCAAGGAATTGCGCTTGCGGGTGCTGGCTTCGCATCACCTCGCGCCGCTGGAGCCGCAGGAAGTGGAAGGCTACGTCCGCCACCGCCTCGAATGTGTCGGCTGGAACGGTCGGCCCAGCTTTGATCCCGGCGTTTATGCCAGCGTCCATAGGGCAAGCGGGGGCCTGCCGCGACGCATCAACCAGATTGTCGACCGCATATTGCTGCTGGGCGCCGCCGCACTGAAAGAGCGGATCGAAAACGATCTGGTATTGCAGGTCCTGGCCGAATCAGGTGAAGCTGGCCTGCAATCAGCGGACCCGGTGCGGGCGACCTATCCCCGTTCGATTCAGCCCTGGCCAGACGCCGAGACGAAGCAATGGACCGTCGAACCCATAGCGGGTGCAATTTCCGCCGTCCCCACGCAGAAGACCCAGGCCGAAGCACCGGATCGGAGCGGGGCGGAGATCAGGGAATTGCACGAGGCGGCGCTCGAACTTGCCATCACCGCTGCGCATATTGGCGCGCAAACTGGCCATGTCGGCCAAAATCGCGTGAATCTACCCGGCGTGGAACTTTCCCAGTCCGATCTGGCATTTCTGCTGGAACGGCTGGCGACTCTGGAGCACCGCGCGATCGCGCACGATCGTACCATTCACCATACGCTGGCCATGGTAATCGATTGGATCGAACGCGATGCATCCCGCGACCTCGCCGCGTGATGCTGCGCCGACCAGCCGGTGACGTGGCTGCGTTCAGCAGCCTATCCGTAATATGCACCAGACAATCCTCCCCCTGAGGGGCAGGATTTAAGGGAACCAGATTTACAGCACGTCGCTTAAATTGACCTCACCTGGCCTCAAACAGCATCGACCAACACCAGTTCCGCATCATCGATCGCTTCTACTTCGATCGCGGTTTCGCCGGTGATGGCGATGCCATCGCGCGCCTGCGCTTCTTGTCCATTGACGCGGATCCGGCCGGTGGGCGCGACCAGGTACTGGTGCCGCGCCGGGTCGAATTCGTGGCGGATGCGCGCGCCCGCCGGCAATGTCGCCGCCAGCACCCGTGCGTCGGCGCGGATCGGCAGGGCCTCCTCTTCGTCGCCCGTTTCGTCGTTTGCAGCGCCGCCGCTGGCTAACGTCACCCAATGCCCAGCGCGGGTTCCGCGCGGAAAATCGCGTTGTCCCCAGCTTGGCTTTTCGCCGCTGCGGTCAGGCATGATCCAGATCTGGAAAAGCGTGGTGGCCTCGTCCTCGCGATTATATTCGGCATGGACGATGCCGGTACCCGCGCTCATCACCTGAACGTCGCCGGCAGCGGTGCGGCCCTTGTTGCCCAGGCTGTCTTCGTGAGTGATGGCGCCCCGCCGCACAAAGGTGACGATCTCCATGTCCTTGTGAGGGTGCGGATCAAAGCCGGTTTGCGCGGCGATGGTATCGTCGTTCCAGACGCGGATCGCGCCCCAGCCCATGCGGGTCCGGTCGAAATAATTGGCAAAGCTGAAATGATGGCGGGCGTCGAGCCAGCCGTGCTGGGCATGGCCCAGACCGTCGAATGGGCGAATATCGATCATGGTAAAATCCACCTCGGCGGGGTGTTACCGCCGGTATCTGTCGCAGGTGGGAAGGCCAAAGTCGGATTTCAAGCCGCCCGATAAGCGTCACGTCTTCGGCAGGTTCAGGGCGCCGGTTCGGCGGGCAGATAGCGTCGTTCGCCGCTCGCCGGATTGAACCACACCCGCAGCCATTCCCCGCTGTCCTCGTCGCGAAAAATTTCGCCGGTCTTTTCCCAGCCGTCTGTTTCCAGGCGGCGCGGGGCCCGGAACGAGCCATAGCGCCCCTGGAACAGACCGGACAGCAGCAGGGTCAATCCCAACAGAATCGGGCCAGCGCCGGGCTGCCGCAGCGGTGCCATCAGGCTGCCCCCGATTGCGGCCGCCAGATCGGGCCGAAATTGCAGCAACAGCCCGAACAGGATCATCAACGCACCAATGGCGATGACGGCCATTCGCAGCACCGAGACGCGGCCCCTTCGGTTCATTGCGGCTCGACCTTGACCGCCGTGCCATAGGCAACCACTTCGCTCATGGCCTGACCGATTTCGCTCGAATCAAAGCGCATCATCACCACCGCATCGGCGCCCATTGCGGCGGCATTGGCTACCATCCGGTCAATAGCATGGCGCCGGGTATCTTCCACCAGCGCGGTATATTCCTTGATTTCGCCGCCGCCAATCGATCGCAGGCTGGCCATCAGATTGCCGCTGAGCCCCCGGCTGCGGACCACCACGCCAAACACCTGCCCCAGGGTTTGCGTAATCCGCTGCCCGACCAGATTTTCCGTTGTCGATACAATCATGCTCACCCCCCGACGCCCGTCTTGTTCAGCTTACATTAGCCTTTGCCATGGTCTGACGCCAGCCCTGCACGTTCTTGGCGCGATTAGCTCGCCACGATTGGCCACTGATTGCGGTCTGCTCACCGCTGTGAGTTTGACAGATGATATATTATAACATACCATAATTTGGCTGGAAACTAATAGACTGGATGGTTCCGACAGGATCCATACCAAGCCCGGATGCCAGCATGGCAGGGGATTTGTTCGTTCGTTTCCTAAGGGTTCTCAATGCGCGCCTCCTTGCTCACATCCCTGGCCCGACCGGCCTCGACCCTGACGCTGGCGGTGCTGGCGGCGTCGCAGGTTCACGCCCAGGCGGCTCCCGATCCGGCACCCACAACATCCAGTAGCGAGATCGTGGTGACTGCCAAACGCCTCAACGACGCGCGCGAAAGCATCAAGCCCAGCCTCGGCGCTTCGACCTATACGCTGACCACCCAGGCCATCCAGAACCTGCCGGGCAGCGACAACCAGCCGATCCAGGATATCATCCTGCAAATGCCCGGCGTCAGCCAGGACCAGTTCGGCCAGTTCCACGTCCGGGGCGAGCATAATGGCGTCCAATATCGTCTGAACGGTGTGATCCTGCCCGAAAGCATCGCCGTTTTCGGCCAGACCCTCAGCCCGCGCCTGATCGAGCGGATGGACCTCGTCACCGGCACGCTGCCCGCGCAATATGGCCTGCGCACCGCAGGCATCATGGACATCACCACCAAATCCGGGCTCAAGGACGCCTCGACCTTCAGCCTCTATGGCGGCAGCCACGGCACCATCGAGCCCAGCGCACAACTCAGCGGCAGCAGCGGCGGGACCACCTGGTTCGCCTCGGGCGATTACAAGCACAGCGACCTCGGCATCGATAACGTCAACGCCAGCACTCACGCCGTCCACGACAAGACCGACCAGTTCAGCGGTTTTGGCTATGTCGATCACATTTTAGGCGACAATGACCGCATTTCCTTCACCGGCGGCTATTCCAACCAGCATTACCAGATCCCCAATCCCGCTGGCCCAACCGACATCCGCGTTCCCAATCCCAGCAGCCTGTACGACGTCAACGGCAAACCGGTAGCGGTGAATGGCGTTACCAGCTTCGACAGCGCCAATCTGAACGAAACGCAGTTGCAAACCTTCGGCTTCGGCGCGCTCAGCCTGTTGCACAGTGCCGGGGCGTTCTCGTTCCAGGCGTCGGTGTTCGGTCGCATCGCCACGCTCGACTACCACCCGGACTATGTCGGCGAACTGCTGTTCAACGGCCAGGCGCAGGACGCCAGCAAAAAGGACGTCTCGTTCGGCACCCAGATCGACAGCGTCTATAAACTCAGCGGCAGCCACACCTTGCGCGCCGGGCTGTATTTCGAGGACTCGCGCTCGAAAAGCCATACCGACACCAACGTCTTCCCCTGTGATCCGGGTGCTATAGCCTGCCCCCCAGGCGCGATCGCCGCCAATGCCCAGCCTGTATCGCTGGTCTACAACACCAACGTCAGCCAGCGCACCTACAGCCTCTATCTGCAGGACGAGTGGCATGTGGCAGATCGCGTCGTGCTCAATTACGGCGCGCGTTTCGATGAAAACGACGGCGTCCGCAAAGAACGCCAGCTCAGCCCGCGCGTCAACATGGTGTGGACGCCTAATTCGCAACTGACCTTTCACGCCGGTTACGCCCGCTATTTCTCGCCCGCGCCGTTCGAACTGGTCGCCAGCGCCAACCTCGCGCAGCTTGCCAACACCACCGCCGCGCCCAGCAATACCCGTGCCGACCTCGCCTATGCCCAGCGCGAGAATTACTGGGACGCCGGTCTCCAGCAGAAATTCGGTCCTTTCACCCTCGGCCTCGACGGCTATTACCGCCGCTCCACCCACCTCGTCGATGAAGGCCAGTTCGGCGCACCGATCATCCTGACCCCGTTCAACTACGCCAAGGGCCGGATCATGGGTGGGGAATTCAGCTTGAACTATGCTAACGGCGGGTTCAGCGCCTATGGCAATATCGCCTACGAAAAGGCGCAAGGCACCCAGATCGATTCCAGCCAGTACCGCTTCGCCGATGCCGACCTCGCCTATATTGCCACGCATTACATCTATCTTGACCACGACCAGACCTGGACCGGCTCCGGCGGCGCGTCGTACAAGTGGAGCAGCGGCGCGCTGGCCGACTCCCGGATCAGCGCCGACCTGATCTACGGCTCCGGCCTGCGCCGCGAACTCGACCTGCCAGACGGCGAAATCATCCCCAACGGCGCCACCGTGCCTAGCTACGTCACCGTCAACCTGTCGGTCGGCCACAAATTCGCCGCCAGCGGCTTCGACGTCCGTCTCGATATCGAGAACCTGTTCGACAAGATCTACGAAATCCGAGACGGCACCGGGGTAGGCGTCGGCGCGCCGTCGTTCGGGCCACGGCGCGGGGTGTTCGTGGGAATTTCCAAGACTTTTTGAAAGGTTTGCAGCGATCAATGCAGCTTGGACTGACAGCATCCTTTGATCGGTTGCGAGAAGGTCGGGTTAAGAACTCGACAGTTATCGAATCACCCAGAAGGCAAAAGCAAAGGCGGTGAGGAATGATGTCACCGTTGCCGCCAGCACCGGCAGTATGGAGCTCCAGCCAAGCTTGAGGATGAGGTCGGTACGGGTGCGCATCGCGGTGGCGGTCACCGCCAGCAGCAGCAGCCCCTTCGACACCAACAGCGACGCGGCGTGCGCAATCGCCGGCACCGGAATCACTGAATTCATGACCACCAGACCCAGAAAGGCGAGAATGAACGGCGGCATTACCACCCGGCCCGTAAGCTTGCCCGCCTCGCCCTCCCCGGAACCGTCAATGGGGGCCATCCGCGCGAAAACCACTGCCGCCAGCGCCACTAACGGGCCGAGCAGCGCTACCCGGGTGAGCTTCACCACTGTTGCCGCCGCGCCCGCCGAGTTTGACACCGCATATCCGCCACCGATCGATTGGGCGACGTCATGGATCGCTGCACCGGTCAGGAACCCTGCTTGCCGCGCGTTGAAATGCGCGGCCTCGGCCAGAACCGGGTAGATCGTCATGGCAAGGGCGCTGGCCAGAGATATTACGACCAGTGTCAGCGTGAACTGCGCCTGATTCACCCGATTGCGCCCGATCACGCCATACAGCGCCAGAGCCGCTGAAGCGCCACATATCGCTGTCGCCCCGCCGGCAAGAATACCCACCGCCATGTTCTGGCCCGACAGTCGCGCGCCCAGTACTGCCGCACCAGCAGCAGCAGCCATCACCACCAGCAGGGCGCCAAAGGGAACCAGCCCCATCGCGCCGATCTGCGTTACCGTAACCTGCAGCCCCAGTACCACGATGCCCAGCCGCAGGCAGCGACGCGCGACAAAATCGAGGCCGAGCGTGCTGCGTTGATCGGCCGATACGAACTGCAACGCGAGCCCCAGGATCAGCCCCATCAGGATGATCGGCATGCCGTAATGATCGCTGAACCAGGCGGCGGCGGCGCTAGCCACGGCGCAGATGGTGACCCCTGGCAGGAGCTGGCTCCAGGCCGCCTTGCGCGGCGGCGGAGCGGTGCCGGCAATATGCACCTCACCGAAAAGATCCCCGGCCCAATCAGGTGCTTCGCTATCGAGTGATGGGCCTGCGGCCATGGACTTACCCCTATGCACGGAATCCGCCGATGTGCTCGGAGCCCAATTATATGTCTTACGGTGTCATAACGCGCTTTTCTTGGGCTGAAAAGCCCCCTATGGCTCTGATACAAGCTTTGTTTGCAGGGCAATCGGGAGAAAGCGTGATGGCAACGACGAAGGCGCTGGCCAAATCGGCGCCGCTGTGGGGGCTGGTGGCCCTGCTATTTGCAGGCAGCGCGCTGAACTATGTCGATCGGCAGGTGGTAGCCCTGCTCAAGCCGACGCTCGAAGCGCATTTTCACTGGAACGATCGTGACTATGCTCATCTTGGCTCTGCCTTTCAATTGGCATCGGCCGCCGCGCTGTTGTTTGTCGGTGTTTTCGTGGACCGAGTGGGGGTGCGCGTTGCCTATGCCGCAGCAGTGATCGTATGGAGCTTCGCTGGCATGGGCCATGCACTGGCCCGCACGGTGGAGCAATTCGTTGCGGCGCGGGTGATCCTCGCGGTGGGCGAGACGGTGACCACACCCGCCGCGGTCAAGGCCTCTGCGCTCTATTTCACGCTCGAGCAGCGCAATCAGGCGATCGGCATCGTCAATGCCGCGCCTAACATAGGGGCGATCCTGACACCGCTGATCATCCCGCCGCTGGCGCTCGCCTTCGGCTGGCAATCGGCCTTTTGGGTGACCGGCGGACTAGGCCTCGTCTGGCTGGCGGCATGGTGGATGAACACCGGCAAACTGCAACCCGTCGCGACTGTGGCCGAACGCGCGCCGGTGCGATGGGCGGACCTGTTGGCCGATCGGCGGAGTTGGGCGGTGATCGGCGCGAAGTTCCTGACCGACTTCGTTTGGTTCTTCGTGCTGTTCTGGATGCCCGACTTTTTCAATCGCAATTTTGCAATGGATCAGGGACATTTGGGCAGGCCGGTGGCGCTGGTGTTTTCGCTGGCGGCGGTGGGATCGCTCGTTTCGGGTTGGCTTTATCCGTGGTTGCTGTCGCGCGGTTGTTCGCCAGCCACTGCCCGCAAACGCTCGATGCTGTTCTTCGCGCTGTCGGTGCTGGTGATGCCGCTGGCACTTGCGACGCATAACCCCTGGCTCGCGGCGTTCGCCATAGGCATCGGGCTGTTCGCGCACCAGGGCTTCTCGACCAATCTCTTCGGTCTCGCCTCAACCATTGTGCCGCTCGACCGGCTGGCAAGGGTGATTGCACTAGGGGCGATTGCGGGGAACCTGTCCGGCACCGGCATGATCGAACTGGCTGGCTGGTCGCTTCAGAACGGGTTTGGTTATGCGCCGATGTTCGCGCTCTGCGCTTGCGCCTATCTGGCGGCACTGGGCTGGATCGTCGCAGTGCTGCGCGAGGATGTCGCCTGAACGAAAGGTGGCGGGCAAGGCTTCATTCAGAGCCTTGCCCGCCTGTATCTAACCCTCAGAAGCCGAAGTGCCCCGTGACCCCCCAGTATCGGCTGGAATCACGCGGGATCTGGTAGATGTACGAGCCGAGGGGGCCGCCCGAGCCGATCGTCGAGGCATAGTGATCGTTGAACACGTTCTTGACAACGACCGCAACCCGATAGCGCTTGGCAAGGTCCACCGCCGCGATGCTGAGGTCGACTTGATCATAGGCTTTCACGATCTGCTCTTGAAAGGCGACGATCTGGGCGGTGGTATTACGCGGCAGCAGGTTCGAGACCTGCTTGCTGACGAAGGAGGCTTGCCCGTTGAACTCAATCGCGAAGGGCAGGTTGGTGGGCTCGACCGTGTAGGTCGCGCCCAGTGACGCCTTGAGCTTGGGTGCGAAGGCCAGCGGCGTCCCAGGCGCGATGGTGTTTATCGCCTGGGCAGCGGGCGGCTGCAGGAAATGATCGACATGCGCATCGGTATAGCTGACACCGCCGTTCAAGGTGAAGTCATGCGTCGGGCGGAACAGCAACTCGGTCTCGATGCCGCGCGTGGACACTTCGCCAGCGTTGATGATGGTGGTGGTGACGGCGCCGTTCACGATCGTCGGGTAATTGGCCTGGTAATTACGGACCTTGTCATAGAAACCATCGATGTTGAAAATCAGCCGACCATGGTCGAAGCTGTTTTTGAGCCCCACCTCGAACGCGTCCGAGAGTTCAGGCGCAATTGCCTTGGTGTTAAACGCCTGCATGTTGAAGAAAACATTGAAGGCCGGACCCTTGTAGCCGCGTGAGTAGCTGGCATAGGCCATGTGACCCGGGGCGACATCATATTCGAGCGCCGCCTTGCCCGAAAGATTATTGGCGCTTGCCCGCCCGGTCCAGGGCGTGCCGTTGTAAGCGGCGCCGTTGGCGACATTGGCGTCGAAATTGGCGGCAATGCCCGATGGCGAAATCGTGCCGCCACTCGGATTCGGAAAGGTGCTGCCGGCAAAATTGTCGGTGCGCAGGTCATAGGCGGACACCTTGTCGTGAGTGTAGCGAAGGCCCGCGACGGCGCGAAAACGCGGCGAGAAATGCAAGGTCGCCTGGCCAAAGGCCGCGACATTGTCGAAGGTCGAACCAAACCGGCCGACCCCTACCGGATTGGCCAGTGTCGAACTGCCCGCCGGGCACGGGGTCAATCCGCTCGGCAGCGGCGCGGCGGTCGTGGCGGTGCAGTAGGTATCGCTGCGGGTGTAGGTGCGCGCAGCGACCGCATGGTAATAGAACCCGCCGACGACGTAATCGAGGAAACCGCCGGTAGGGGAGGTCAACCGCAGTTCCTGGGTAAAGGTGTGCGAGCGCTCCGGTCCATCGTCATGAACCAGTGGGATCTGGCGATAGACCTGGTCGACCCAATCACCGTCACGGATTTCCTCGTTGTTCCATTGACGGTACGCGGTGATCGAGGTCAGCGTGTTCCGACCCAGCGTGAGGTCGGCCTGTATCGAGCCGCCATAGGTTTCTTCGGTTGTGTGGTTGGGCAGGCTCTGGATGCTCTGGCGGGTGGCGCCGCCGAGTGCCGGGGCCAGCACGCTCTCTTGGACGAGCTGGGTCGGAGAGGGGGTCGGATTGAGCGCTCCGATCACGAAGGCGCAGCATTGGTCGTCGGCCTTGCGGTAATCGCCGATGAATTTGAGCCGCAGATTGCCGATGTCTCCGATCAATTGGCCACGCACGCCGTAATGCTTGTAGCCGTTGATCTTTCCCTGAGTGGTCGTATCGTAGATGTTGCCGTCATAATGACTGTAGAAGCCGGTCACGCCAGCCCGCCAGTTGTCGCCGATCGGGCCGCCGAGACTGGCCTTGAGCTTGTATTCGTTGCCTTCGAAATAGCCGGCGTCGATATAGCCCGACAGTTCCCGGCCCGGCTCCTTGGTAACGATGTTGATCACGCCCGCCGACGAGTTCTTGCCGAACAGCGTGCCCTGCGGTCCACGCAGCACCTCTATCCGGTCGATGTCGTAGAGGTCGCCGAAGCTTTCACCGGCGCGCGCCAGCACCACCCCGTCGAGCACGCTGGTGACGCTCGGCTCGGCGGCGATCGAGAAACTGACCGTCCCGAGGCCGCGCAGGAACAGCGCCGAATTGAGGCTGGTGTCACCCTTCACGAAAGTAAGCGCGGGTACGAGGCGCTGCGAATCCTCGATGCTGTTCGCCGACATTTTTACCAGCGCATCGCCCGAGACAACCGAGACAGCTACCGGCACCTTTTGGAGCGGCTCGGTGCGCTTTTGCGCCGTGACAATAATTTCTGCCGGCGCCGAATCTGCGGCGGCAGGCGCACCGGATGGCGCATCCGCCGCGAATGCGGGCCCTGTTGCCAATCCCGCTGCGAGCGCGACGGCTGACAGGGCAGAGTAAAGACGATGTTTATCGATCAGTCTATCAGCCATTTGTTCTCTCCCCATTGTGCGCCCCCTGGATTTGGATGAGCGAATAGCACTCGACTGAGCGCCTCGACCCTCCCCATGTGGGCGGTACTTAACACCACGCATCATTTTGTGCGTGATCGCTGTTGATTTGCAAATTGTCTGGCGATATGTCAAGCGGTATCATATGCGCGACAGGCGCGATCTGCTATCTGCATCGCCCATAGCGATAAAATCACCGAGAGGCACCAAAAGCAGGATGAAATTGACGATTTCCACCGACACGGATGGATTTTCGCTCGATTTCGGCGGCTTGACGGTGCTTCGCCACACTCCCGATAGTCCAGCGCTGGTCATAGGGCGGGGAGCATCGGAAATCGCCATGTATCGCGGCAATTTTCGCATCGCGGACTCCCCCTTCGCCATCATTGTTCCGACGCTTTGGCGCATCGAGGAAGGTGGCACCGTCATCGCCTGGCTGGAAGGGGGCGTGGCGGTTGCGCGACTGTCGCTTGACGGCGCGGCCTTCATCATCACCACGGCCGACCCCGCGAATGATCGGATCTGGATGAATTTCCACGCCGAGCCTGACGAAACCGTGTGGGGCGGCGGCGAGCAAATGAGCTATCTCGCACTTAACGGTCGGCGCTTTCCGATCTGGACCAGCGAGCCCGGGGTGGGTCGCGACAAGACCACTGCGCTCACCCGCCATATGGACGAACACGGCATGGGCGGCGGGGATTACTGGAACACCAACTTCCCGCAACCAACCTTCCTCACCTCGCGCTGGCTGGCGGTGCACCTCGACAGCAGCGTTTACAGCGTGCTCGATTTCACTAACGCCGCCGCGCACCGGGTCGAAATCTGGTCATCGGTCGCCCGCTTCGAACTCTTTGCCGACGCAGGGCCCGCAGAACTGGTGAGGCAATTGTCGACACGCTTTGGCCGCCCGCGCGCTTTGCCCGATTGGGCGATATCCGGTGCCATCGTCGGTTTGAAGGATGGGGCGCGTAGCTTCGAGCGGCTCGACGCCTTCCTTTCGGCAGGCGCCTGCGTCAGCGCGCTGTGGTGCGAGGACTGGGCCGGGGTGCGCGAGACGAGCTTTGGTCGACGATTGTTCTGGGACTGGCGCTACAATGAGGCGCGCTATCCCGACCTTCCCCGCCGCATTGCCGAACTGACGGCACGAGGCATCCGCTTCCTGGCTTATGCCAACCCCTATCTGGCGGACGACGGCGCGCTCTATCAGGAGGCGCTGGCGGGCGATCATTTCGCTCTCGCGCCGGACTCCGACGCCCCGTATCTCGTGGATTTCGGCGAGTTCAACTGCGGGGTGCTGGATTTCACCCGCGAAGAAACCCGCGCCTGGTTTGCCGAGCGTGTCCTGGCGCGCGAAATGCTGGACATCGGCATCTCCGGCTGGATGGCCGACTTTGGCGAGTATCTGCCCACCGACGCGCGCCTCGCCGATGGCTCCGATGCGATGGCGGCGCACAATCTCTGGCCGGTGCTATGGGCCAAGGTCAATGACATGGCGCTGGCCAGCCGCGGCCAGCAAGGCGATGCGCTGTTCTTCATGCGTGCCGGGTTCTCCGGGGTGTCGCGCTATTGTCCGTTGCTGTGGGCAGGAGACCAGTCGGTCGATTTTACCCGCCACGACGGCATCGGCACGGTGATCACCGCAGCGCTCTCGGCGGGGCTGCTTGGCAATGTCTATAGCCACTCCGATTGCGGTGGCTACACTTCGGTCCTCGGCAATGTCCGCAGCGAAGAACTGATGCAGCGCTGGTGTGAGCTGGCTGCCTTTGCCCCGGTGATGCGCAGCCACGAGGGCAATCGGCCCGACGACAATCTTCAGTATGACAGCAATCCAGCCCTGCTCGCCTGCTTTGCGCGGTGGAGCCGGGTGCATGCGCATCTCGTCCCCTATGTTCGTCAGCTATGCCATGAAGCCAGTGCGCGTGGACTGCCCGCGCAGCGCCCACTGTTTCTGCATTATCCGGATGAACGGGGCTTGCGCCATGTTCAGGACCAGTTCCTCTACGGCGAGGACCTGCTTGTCGCCCCGGTGATCAGCGAAGGCGCCGTTTCTCGCAGTGTCATTCTTCCGGGCAGCAACGACGAGCGCTGGCGGCATGTCTGGACAGGCCGCAATTATTCCCCCGGCACGGTTGAAGTCGCAGCGCCGCTTGGCCAACCGCCGGTTTTTTATCGGGCCGATAGCCCCTTTGCCTCCTGCTTTGCGGAACTGCCGAAAGCGGCAGCCTCATGAGCGAACGCTCCAACATTCGCGATGTCGCCGCCCATGCGGGTGTGGCGGTCAAGACCGTCAGCCGCATCTTGAACGGCCACCCCTATGTCAGCGCGGATACCCGTGCGAAGGTGACTGCGGCCATGCGCGAATTGAACTTTCATCCCAGCATCGCCGCGCGCATCCTCACCGGAGCCAAATCAAACCAGATCGCCTTGATCTTCGACAACCATAGCCCCTATTACATGTTTCAACTGCAGGCGGGCTGCTGGGACTATTGCCGGGCGCATGGTATCCGCCTGCTCGCCCAACCGGTGGACGTTAGCGATCCGGCGGTGGGCGAGCAGATACGCGGACTGGTGTCCGAGACGCATGTCGATGGCATCATTCTCTCGTCCCCCGTCACCGATTGCCCCGCCGTATTGGCCGCGCTCGATGTGCTCGACATTCCGTTTGTTCGCATCTCGCCAGGCACCAACCATGCGCTGACCAGTTCGGTGTTCATGGATGACGCCCAGGCCGCCGACGACATGACGACCCATCTGATCAACGTGGGTCACCGAAGGATCGGCTTCATCAAGGGCCACCCCAGCCACATGTCGTCCGATGATCGCTTGTTCGGCTATCGCCGTGCTCTCGACCGGGCCGGAATCGCGTTCGAGCCGCAGCTCATCGCGCCCGGCGAGTTCGATTTCGAAAGCGGGGTGGCGGCCTGTGGCTATTTCCTCGACCTGCCCCAACCACCGACCGCGATCTTCGCCGCCAACGACGACATGGCCGCAGGGGTGCTTTCGATGGCGCACGACCGCGGTATCGACTTGCCCGGCCAGCTTTCCGTCGCGGGATTCGATGATACCACGCTGGCCCGCACGGTGTGGCCACCGCTCACCACCATCCGCCAACCGGTCGCCGAACTGGCCCGCACCGCCACCGAGGTTCTCATTGCCGGCGGCGAAATCAGCCACCACCGCCTTCCCCACACCCTCGTCGAGCGCGCTTCGGTCGCTCCACCCGACAGGACCGCATCATGAGCTTAATGCCGTTGCCTCCCGCCACTTGCCGGCTTGGCGCCTCGACGCTGGAGGTAGCCCCCGTCGCCTGGGGAATGTGGCGCTTTGCCGATAATGGCCGCACGGTGAGCGACGCGGCCCGCCTCGTCCATGCCGCGCTCGATGCCGGGATTACCCTGCTCGACACCGCCGACATCTACGGCTTTGACGGCACTTCAGGCTTTGGCGCCGCCGAGGCGCTGCTGGGCGATGTGCTGCGGGCCGAGCCGGGATTGCGCGGGCGCTTCGTCCTGGCCACCAAGGGCGGGATCCGCCCTCCCATGCCCTACGACCAAAGCGCGGGCTGGCTAGGCGAGGCGATCGACGCATCGCTGACCCGGCTGGGCGTCGAGACCATCGACTTGTGGCAAGTACATCGCCCGGACATCCTCGCACACCCGCAGGAGGTCGCCCGCACGCTCGAAAAATTGGTGGCTTCCGGCAAGGTCGGCCACCTTGGCGTATCCAATTTCACGATGCCGCAGATCGCTGCGCTCAGCCATTTTCTCAAGCTTCCGCTCGCCACCACCCAGCCCGAGATCAGCCCGCTGCGGATCGCCTGTTTCGAGAACGGCGAACTCGACCAGGCGATGATGCTGGGGATGACGCCCCTTGCCTGGTCGCCACTGGGCGGCGGACGGCTCGCCGATCCTGGCGACGCTCGCGAGGTCGCCGTCGTCGCCGCCCTCGATCGCATCGCCGCCGACCACGGTGTCTCACGCAGCGTTGCCGCCTACAGCTGGCTGATGGCGCACCCCGCCGGGATCATACCGATCATCGGATCGCAGAACCCCGCGCGTATCGCCGAGGGCATGCGCGCCGCCACGATCCAGTGGACCCGAGAGGATTGGTACGCGGTGTTTGTCGCCGCGAGAGGAGAGAAGCTGCCATGACCACGCCCACCCAACAATGCGAGATTGCCTGGTTCTCTGCGCTGTGTGACGACGACTACGAGTTTCTCGGGGTTCACGATCCGGCGCTCAAGTCGAGCTGGGAGCACTGCCGCAACATCGTAATGCGCGCCGAGGAGGGCGGTTTCGACAATATCCTGCTGCCCTCGGGCTATGAACTGGGGCTCGACACCACCGCCTTTGCCGCGGCGGTGGCGACGCAGGTGCGCCGGATCAAGCTGCTTTGGGCGACGCGCATCGGTGAGGATTGGCCGCCGCAACTGGCGCGTCGCATCGCTACCCTCGACCGCATCCTCGGCGCGAATGCGGCGGGCACGGCGGGGCGGCTCAACGTCAACATCATCTCCTCCGATCTCCCCGGCGAAAAGCTGGCGAGCCCGCCGCGCTATCGGCGCGCGACCGAAGTAGTGAAGATCTTGCGCACGCTCCTCAACGGCGAGCACCTCGACCATCAGGGTGAATTCTATCAACTCAAGCTCGACCCGGCGCGGATCAGCACCATTTCTGGCAAGGCACCGGCCTTCTACTTCGGCGGACTGTCCGAAGAGGCGCGCGATTGCGCTGCCGAGGGTTGCGATGTCTACCTGATGTGGCCCGATACGATGCCGAATGTGCGCGAAATCATCGCCGATATGAAAGCCCGCGCGGCACGCTTTGGCCGCGAGCTCAAGTTCGGTTACCGCGCCCATGTCATCGTGCGCGAGACCGAGGACGAAGCGCGCGCCTATGCCGACCGGCTGCTATCGCGCCTTGACCACGACACCGGCAAGGCGATCCGCGAAAAGTCGCTCGACGCCCAGAACTTCGGCGTGCAGCGGCAGGCCGAACTGCGCCGCGCCGCCGATGGCGACGGCTTTGTCGAGGAGTATTTGTGGACCGGGATCGGTCGGGCGCGCTC
>JALYHR010000075.1 GCA_030776465.1 Pseudomonadota bacterium | reverse complement strand
GACGCGGCTGGCGGGGCTTGAGCCGTTTTTGATGGGGGCTTGAGGTGGGGATATCGAACTTGCGGTCCGGGTAAACGCCCCTCCCCTTTAGGGGAGGGGCTGGGGGTGGGGTCTCGCCGGGTAGCTCAGCCTCTGGGGATGGACCCCACCCCAACCTCTCCCCTAAAGGTGAGGGGCTTTTACCCGGACCGCAAGTTCGATATCCCCACCTCAAGCCCCCATCAAAAACGGCTCAAGCCCCGCCAGCCGCGTCACCGGCGCCAATGTCGGCACCACCCGCGGCCGCACGCCCTTCACTGCCTGGGCCATTGCCGCGATATGTTCGGGCGTGGAACCGCAGCAGCCGCCGAGGATGTTGACCTGACCGTGGTCGGCCCATTCCTTGACGAAGCTGGCGGTCGTGCTGGGTTGTTCGTCGTATTCGCCCAGTTCGTTCGGCAGGCCCGCATTGGGATAGATCATGATCAGGGTATCGGCGATATCGGACAGCACCTTGACGTGGGGGCGGAGCTGGGTGGCGCCGAACGAGCAGTTGAGGCCAATGGTGACGGGCTTGGCGTGGCGGACGGCGTGCCAGAACGCCTCGACGGTGTGGCCTGAAAGGTTGCGCCCGGACAGGTCGGTCAGCGTCATCGACAGCATGATCGGCACTTCGCGGCCCAGTTCGCTTTCAAGCTGCTTGACCGCCATGATCCCTGCCTTGGCGTTGAGCGTGTCGAAGATCGTTTCGATGAGGATGAAATCCGCCCCGCCTTCGAGCAATGCTGCGGCTTGCTCCTTGTAGACATCGACAAGGTAATCCCAGGTGATCTCGCGATAACCGGGATCGTTGACGTCGGGGGACAGCGACAGCGTCTTGTTGGTCGGGCCGATCGCGCCGGCAACGAAGCGCGGGCGGCCATCTTTCGCGGCGAACTCATCGGCGATGCGGCGGGCGAGGCGCGCCGATTGAACGTTCAGTTCATGCACCAGATGCTCGGCGCCATAGTCGGCCTGGCTGATGCGATTGGCCGAGAAAGTGTTGGTTTCGGCGATGTCGGCACCCGCTTCGAAATAGGCGCGGTGGATCGATTCGGGCACTTCGGGCTTGGTCAGCGCTAGGATGTCGTTGTTGCCCTTCTGGTCCTTCGTCAGGCCCAGATTGCCCGCGTAATCGGCTTCGGACAGCTTCCAGCGCTGGATTTCGGTGCCGAATGCGCCATCGGTGATCAGGATGCGCTGGGCCGCCTGGGCCAACAAAGCTTCGCGCGCGGTCATGCTCCAGTCTCCAATTTATGCGCCTCCGGTTGCGGGCTATGGGCGCTGATCGTGGGCAATGCCTCCACGCCGGGGCGCAGGCCCAGCAGGTGGCAGATGGCGTAGGCCTGTTCCGCGCGGTTAAGCGTGTAAAAATGGAAATCGCGCACGCCGCCAGCGTATAGCGCGCGGCAGAATTCGGCAGCGACGGTCGCCGACACCAGATCGCGCGCGCCGGGGCGCGCTTCCAGCCCGGTAAACAGGCGCTCCAGCCACGGCGGGATCGTGGTATTGGCGGACATCCGGCGGATCGCGGCGATATTGGTAACAGGCATGATCCCCGGCAGGATCGGCACGGTGATGCCTGCGGCCAGCACCTTGTCGAGGAAGCGGAAATAGACGTCGGGTGAGAAGAAAAACTGGGTGATGGCGCGGCTGGCCCCGGCGTCGATCTTGCGCTTGAGATTGTCGAGATCGCTTTGCGCGCTGGCGGCTTCGGGGTGGACCTCGGGATAGGCGGACACCGAAATGTCGAACGGGTGCCGCGCGCGCAGGCCAGCGACCAGATCGGCGGCCCCGGCATAGCCTTCGGGGTGCGGGGTAAATACCCCAGCCGCAGCGGGCGGCGCGTCGCCGCGCAACGCGACGATATGCCGCACGCCGACGTCCCAATATTGGTCGGCGATCTCGGCGATTTCGTCCTTGCTGGCCGACACGCAGGTCAGATGCGCGGCGGGAACCAGATCGGTCTCGCGCACGATCCGCGCCACCGTGGCATGGGTGCGTTCACGCGTGGACCCGCCCGCGCCATAAGTCACCGAGACGAAACTGGGGGCCAACGGGGCGAGTTGGGTAATCGCATCCCACAGCTGCGCATCCATCTTTTCCGTCTTGGGCGGGAAAAACTCAAAGGAAATGCGGATGTCGCCCGGTAGTCCGGCGAACAGCGGCTCATCACTGAGGGCGGTCATGGCTGCGGTGCCTCTCGAAGGGATTGATCGGTTGAATGGCCGACTTGAACAGGTCGGCGACCGACCCAGATCTTGACCGTCAGCGGTTTGCCCGGCAGCGCTACCGGCACATCGCCGCGCAATCCGGCCTCGCTGAACAGCGCCAGCATCTGTTCCTCGGTAAAGCCCAGGCGGGCGTGGGCATGCGCGCTGCGCAATTCCTCGCGGTCGTGCGCGGCGAAATCGACCACCGCGATACACCCGCCCGGCCGCAATACCCGCGCCGCTTCGGCCAGCGCCAGCTCGGGCGCCTGCGCATAATGCAGCACCTGGTGGAACAGCACCGTATCAAACTGGCCATCGGCGAACGGCAGCGCGGTGAAATCGCCTTGCACCAGATCGACTTGCGCGGCGGGCAAATGCTGCAGCCGGGCGCGGGCGATGCGCAGCATTTCGGGGCTTTTGTCGAAGGCCGTGACGTGGCTGGCGCGCACCGCCAACATTTCCGCCATGCGCCCGGTGCCGGTGCCGATGTCGAGCAACGCGCCCAATGCCGGGCCCAGCACCCCTAGCAAGGCTTGTTCGACCGGCGCGTCGGGGCTGTGCAGTGATCGGATCGAATCCCATTCGGCGGCAAACCGCGCGAAATAAGACGCAGCCGTGGCTTCGCGCGCGGCCCGAATGGCGGCAAGATGGCGGCGATCTTCGCTGCAACGCGCGGCAAAACCGGGGTCATCGCGTTCCGCCACCGCCAGCAGCCGCGCCGTCGCGGCGCCTATGGCATTATGCGATAAGATAGAATCGTATAATGCCACAGATTCTTTGTTTTCGCGTGATTTAAGAACAAAAACCGGTTCCCACTTTTTGTCATCGCGCTCCGGGGGCGGCGCAACGCTTTCGCGGATCGCCGTTTTCAGGAAAACCCAACTGCCTTCCTTGCGGCGCTCGGCCAATCCGGCATCGCACAAAATCCGCACATGCCGCGATACGCGCGGCTGGCTCTGGCCCAGAACCTGCGCAAGCTCGCCCACCGCCAGTTCCATATGCGCCAGCAAGCGCATGATGCGCAGCCGCGTCTGGTCAGCCAGCGCGCGCAAGGTGGGGTCGATCTGCATACTATCTGATCATATAAAGAAATCTTTATATGATTTCAACCGTGGAATCCGGGTGTCGTATCGGACGGTGAGCCCTTGCCGTTTTTCCTCGTTCGGCTACGATCCGCCACCATAATCCGGTGCGGAACCGGGTTGACCGCCTGATCTTCAAGAGGACGCCATGTTCCACCCACCCAAATTGCTGAATCTTGCCCTGTGCGCCGCCGCCACGCTCGCGCTGGCAGGCTGCGGGCATTCCGACAAGGCCGACGAAGCAGCCTCTGCCGACAATGTGGAAATGCCCGCCGAAGAATCGATGAGCGGACTGCCCGGCTCGGCCGTACCCCAGGCCGACCCCTCCGCCACCGCTACCGATCAGCCAGCCGGCGCCGACGCCAGCGCGTCGGCCGCAGATTCCGCCGCACTGGCCGCCTCCGGCCCCGCGCCCAATGAGCCAGTCACGGCACCCCCGACAGCGCAGCCCTCACCCGCTGCGCCGATCAAGATGTGATGTATTGAGCAGCGCGAAAAGTTACAGAAAAACAAAGTAATAGATGCGAGGGGCAAACCCCTCGCGCTCCCCTTCATTTTGCGTTGCGCGTGAAACTCTCCGTCACCGCCCTGCCGCGAAGCGGATATAACAGCCTGCGGCGCTGAAGGGTTGCACCAAGGCTGAGTGGCTCGCAACGACGACAATTCGGGGGTCTGGGGCTGTGGCCCCAGAGTCTATTCCGTTAGCCTTGCGCTAATCGTGCTGCACCCTCCCTCGCCCTGCCTTAACCGTCCCACGCAGCTTCTTGCTCTCCAGCCGCGCCGTTTTCGCGACCCGGTTCAACCGGCTTTTCTTGCGGATTTCGGGGAGGTTGTGGGCGTCGCGGATCAGTTCGATCAGGCGTGCCCGGGCATCGGCGCGGTTGGCTTCCTGGGTGCGGTAGCGGCGCGCGGCGAGCACCAGTTCGCCGCCGCTGGTCAGGCGACTGCCAGCTAATAGCTTGAAGCGGGCGAATACCGGCGGGGTCAGGCGCAAGACATAGACATTGAGCCGCAATTGCACGGCGGTGGCGACTTTGTTGACGTTCTGGCCACCGGGGCCGGTGGCGGCGATGAAGCTTTCGCTGAGATTGGCCAAGGCGCATGCGATGGCTTCTTCTTCTGCGTCAGGCATTGGCTTCGGCAGGCGTTTCGACGGGGGGCTGGAAACCCAGCGCGGCAAAATCGGCGGGCATCGCGGCTTCGGCATGGACCGGCGGTTTGCTTGTCCGGGTCAGCGTCAGCCCGGCGGCATGGAGCATGGTGCGGCGCGCGCCTGCATTGTCGGTTCTGGTGCCATAAACGGGATCGCCGAGCAAAGCGTGGCCAAAGGCATGCGCTGCATGGACACGGATTTGGTGCGTGCGGCCGGTTTCGGGGCGAAATTCGACCAGCGTCAGCGCGCCAATCCGCTCTAAAACGCGCCAATGGGTGATGGCGGGCTTGCCCTTTTTGGCCGCGATCATCCGCCAGCCGTCTTTTTCGGAACTGATCTTGGCGAGCGAGAGTTCGATGGTTCCCTCCTCGCCTGCGACCGGTCCGGCGACGATGCCCAGATAGCGCTTGTCTACTTGCCGCGCCTCGAATGCGGCCGAAAACCGCTTCAACGCCTTTGGGTTGCGGGCCAGCAGCAGGCAGCCGGAGGTGTCGCGATCCAGCCGGTGGACGGCCTGCGGTGCGCGCTGAAAACCCAGCTTCAACTGGTCGAGGAAATCTTCCAGACAAGCCCCACCCGCGCGCGGCCGGTCCAGCGGCAGCCCGGCGGGCTTGTCGATCACCAGCGCCTCGCCATCTTCGAACAGGATCGGCAAATTCATCAACTGCGTTCCAATGCAGCAGCAATCCGGCGCAGCGCCTCGTCCAGCTTGGCATCATCGGCGGCGAAACTGATGCGAAAGCCGCCCTCGTTCTCGTTAGAGGGCAGGCCGAAATTCGATGCTGCTACCACCGCGACGCCATGATCGAGCAGATGCAAAGCTAGCGCTGTGTCGTCGCCGAACCGCGCCATCAGCGGCGCGGCATCGACCATGCAGTAAAAGGCGCCATCGGGCACCGGGCTCGACAAGCCGGGTATGGCATGGATCGCAGCGACGACCCGGTCGCGACGCACCCGGAACCGATCGCGCCAGCCGGTCAGGAAATCCTGCGGGCCTTCGAAAGCGGCGACGGCGGCGGCCTGGCTGATCGAGCAGGGGTTGCCCGAATTATGCGATTGCAACCGCTCCATCGCCGCGATCAGCCATGGAGGTCCGGCAGCGACACCGATGCGAAAGCCGGTCATCGCGTGGCTTTTCGACACCCCCGAAACGGTCAGTATTTGCGCCGCAAGGTCGGGGCATAGCGCCGCCAGCGTGGCATGCGCGCCCGGCGTATAGCGCAGCGGCGCGTAGATATCGTCGCTCAGCACCATCACCTGGGGGAACGCCCGCAAGACCTCGCCCAGCGCGGCGATTTCTTCCGCAGGATAAGTGGCACCGCTGGGATTTCCGGGACTGTTCAGCAACAGCCAGCGCGTGCGCGGCCCAATCGCGGCGGCAAGCTCGGCGGCGGTAATGCGGAAACCGCCCGTAGCATTTGTCGGCATGGCGACGACATGCGCGCCGGTAAAATGCACGATCTCGGGATAGCTGACCCACCACGGCGCGGGGATCAGCACTTCATCGCCGGGATTCAGCGTGGCCAGCAGCGCGTGGAATATGGCCTGCTTGCCGCCCGCACTGACAATTATCTGGGCGGGCGGCACGGCGATGCCCAGATCGCGATCGAAATGGAGCGCGGCAGCGGCTTTGAGCCGCGCGGTTCCGCCCACGGCGGTGTATCTGGTATCGCCCGCATCCAGCGCGGCCTTGGCGGCGGCGATGACATGCGGCGGCGTCGCAAAATCGGGTTCGCCCACCGACAGCGAGATAATGTCGCGGCCCGCTTCACGCAAGGCGATGGCGCGGTCGGTCATGGCGGTGGTGCCCGAAGGCGCGATCCGGTCAAGCGCGACGGAAATGGTGCCGGTCATAAATTCACGTCACATCCAGAAGGCAGGCGGGGACCAGGCCGCGCAAGGCGTTGCCGATGGCGAAGCCTTCGCTCAGATCTTCGAGCCGCAATTCAGCCTCGCGGGCGCGGCCCTCGGCCAGCATCGCGGCACGCAACACGCCGGGCAGCAAGCCGAGCGCGGCGGGCGGGGTCAGCCAGATGCCATCGCGCGCCACGAAAATGTTGGTGAAGCAGCCCTCGGTCAATAGCTCGTCGTCGCGGATGAACAGCGCTTCGCTGGCGCCAAAGCCGTGGGCGGCGCGCAGCCCAGCCTCATAAAACGATCGGTCGGAGCATTTGTGGCGCAGCCGCCAGTCGCCCGGATCGACCGGCAGCGGCAGCACCACGCAGGACGCCGGATTTGGCAATGCGGGCGGCAGGTCGGTCACCTCGACGCAATAGGCGCCGCTGCGCGCCAGCACCAGCCGCACCCTGGCGGGAGCGGCGAGCTTGAAACTCGACGCATGGACGGCGTTGCGCCAGGCATGGGGATCGCCGGCAAAGCCCAATTCGCGGGCGCTGATGGAAAGCCGTTCGAGATGGCGGTCGAACAGGGCGATATCGTCTTCGGGGGTGAAGCGCATGGTCTCGACCAGATCGAAGCGAGCGACCGAGGGCACGCCGCCCGATGACAGACCCAGGTCGGTCCGGGTTTCGTCCGCTGGATCGATCGCTGACTGCCGCACGAAACTCCCTTTACTCAGACTTTCGCGCCATTCCGCCATGCTGGCCGAATCGGCAACCAGCGCCGAACCGACACCCATGACCGCGCGTCCTTCGGCGTGATCGCCGTTGGCAGGCCCAGTCGTCAGGCGCAGCGTGCGGATTGCCACATTGAACGCCGCGTCGCCAGCGCCATTGTCAGACGACGGATCGATGCGACCGATGGCGCCGCAATAAATACCACGGGGATCGCGCTCATGGGCGTCAATCAGTTCCATTGCGCGAATTTTCGGCGCGCCGGTAATCGAGCCGCAGGGAAACAACGCGCGCAGCAGGTCAGCCACGCCCTGGCCGGGTTTCAGCCGGGCGCGGATGGTGGTGACCATCTGGTGCAGCGTGGGGTAGGTTTCTACCGCAAAGGCCCCCTCCACCCGCACTGTGCCCGGAACAGCCACGCGCGACAAATCGTTGCGCAGCAGATCGACGATCATCAGGTTCTCGGCGCGATCCTTGGCGCTGGTCGCCAGCGCTTGCGCCTGCGCGGCGTCCGCAGTCGGGGTCTGCCCGCGCGGGCGCGTGCCCTTCATTGGCCGGGTCAGGACATCGTCGCCAGCCAGGCTGAAAAACAGCTCGGGCGAAAAGCTCAAATGCCAGTCGCACCCGTCATGGACGATGCCGCCGTGGCCGCTGGCCGCTGCGCCGCGCAAACCGGCATAGATCGCCAGCGGGTCGCCGCGCCAACTGCCCGCCAGCGGCAAGGTAAAATTGGCCTGATAGATATCGCCCGCCGCAATCGCCTCGCGCAGCGCGGCAAAGCCCCGCGCATAGCCACCGATCGAGATCTGCGGTTCCAGCGGGCCGATCGCTGAGTGCGCGGGGTTCATCGATGCGGCGAGCCAACGCGGAACATCGCCCGAGGGTATGGTGCGATAGCCGGCAAAAGCGCCGAACCACAGCAACGGACCATCGGCACCGCTGCGCGCGGCAACGAGCGGGGCCAGGTGCGGCTCCAGCGCAAGCCCGGCTTCGTAGGCGATATACCCGGCCAGATCATGGCCCGCCTGCGCCAGTTCGGCGACGCGGGCGAGCGCGGGCAGCAAATCATCGGCGCTGCGGGCAATGATCGTGGTCGTGGGGGCGACGTAGAGCCGCGCGTCCTGGGCGCCTTGCGCACGGGCGTCGTCGAGCAGCACGTAACTTGTCCCCGGTGGGGGAATTGCAGCAGGGGGAT
>JALYHR010000074.1 GCA_030776465.1 Pseudomonadota bacterium | reverse complement strand
GGATTGAAGTGAGCCAGATTTAGCGCAAGCTGCGCTACGGCAATTGCAGGCCAAGCGCGGTCAATACCGCCAGCACCGTCCCACAACACGCCAGGATGCCCGCCGTCCACATCACCCGCGTGCTCATCGTGATCATGGCGATCGACAGTAACACGATCGCCACCTGCAACGCCGTCTCGCCGAACTCATAGCCTTCGCTGGCGATGGCCCGCGCGGTGCTGATCTGGCGCTGGCGAGTGCCTTCCGCCTGCAACTGGCCGATGCCATGCCCGGCCTGGTCGGGCTGGCGCAGCCGGGTCGCCTCACCCAGTTCCGTAGCCCGCGTCTCGCTTTCCAGCCCCGGCATCCGCGAAGCCGACAACAATACCGTCTCACGCACGATTTTGGCCTGCATATAGGCAAAATTGTCCGACGCCTCGATCGACGACAACATGCTCTCCCGCTGGGCACTGGCCGCAGCGGTATGCACGATCGCCAGCAAAACCGCGAAAATCCCGACCATCACCGAGGCCCGGTCGCGAAATTTGCGTTCCGCGCTTTTTTCGCGGGTGGCGTCGGCATCATGACGAGCCTCGCTCTCTTCCAGCGCTTCCTCGATCAGATCATGGGCGTCAGCGGCTTCCATCTGGACCTCTTTTCTGAGTGAAAGGGTAAGAAACGAGGGGCAAACCCCTCGCGTTCCCCGTCATTTTTGTTGCGCATCGCCGCCGCCGTTACACTTTGCCGCAAAGCGGCCATACTGCCTGCAGCGCTGATACGTCACGCTTCGCCGAAATGACGCGTAACAACGACATTATCGGGGTTTGGGGCCCATGGCCCCAAGAAACTTCGTCACCCTCTATCTTGACCCTAAGCCGCGTGCCGGGCACGGTCCGTTGCTTCCAAATTCAACATTTCGGCCAGTAAAAACGCCAGTTCAATCGACTGCGCGGCGTTGAGGCGCGGGTCGCAGTGGGTGTTGTAGCGGTCGGCCAGGGTGTCGTTGGTGATATCGACAAGCCCGCCGGTGCATTCGGTGACATCCTGGCCGGTCATTTCGATGTGGATGCCGCCAGCGTGCGTGCCTTCCGCGCGATGGACGGCGAAGAAGCCGCGTGTTTCGCGCAGGATGCGATCGAAGGGCCGGGTTTTGTAGCCGCTGCTGGTCTTGATGATATTGCCGTGCATCGGATCGCACGACCAGACCACGGTGTGGCCTTCGCGCTGGACGGCGCGGACCAGCGGCGGCAACCCGGTTTCAACCTTGTCATCGCCAAACCGGCTGATCAGCGTGATCCGGCCAGCTTCGCGCGCCGGGTTCAGCGTATCGAGCAGTTTCAGCAGGGCATCGGGGGTCAGGCTGGGGCCGCATTTCATGCCGATCGGATTGCCGACGCCGCGCAGGAATTCGACATGGGCAGAACCTTCGAAACGGGTGCGGTCGCCGATCCACAGCATGTGGGCGGAACAATCGTACCAATCGCCAGTCAGCGAATCGCGGCGGGTCAGCGCCTGTTCGTAAGGCAGCAGCAATGCTTCGTGGCTGGTGTAGAAATTGGTGCCTTGCAACTGCGGCACGGTCATCGGATCGACGCCGCAAGCGGCCATGAAGTCCAGCGCCTCGCCGATGCGGTCGGCGGTGTCGGAGAACTTTTCCGCCCACGGGCTGCGCGCGATATGATCCAGGGTCCAGCGGTGGACCTGACGCAGATTGGCATAGCCGCCGGTGGAAAAGGCGCGCAGCAGGTTCAGCGTCGAGGCCGACTGGCTATAGGCGCGCAGCATCCGTTCGGGATCGTTGCGCCGCGTTTCCGCCTCGAACTCGATGCCGTTGATGATGTCACCCAGATAGCTGGGCAGTTCCACGCCGCCTTGGGTTTCGGTCGGTGCGGAGCGCGGCTTGGCGAATTGCCCCGCCATCCGGCCCAGCTTGATCACCGGCTGCTTGCTGGCGAAAGTCAACACCACCGCCATTTGCAGCAACACGCGGAAGGTATCGCGGATGTTGTCGGCGCGAAATTCGGAAAAGCTTTCGGCGCAATCGCCGCCTTGCAGCAGAAACCCTTTGCCCGCTGCGACATTGGCGAGATCGGCCTTCAGCGCGCGCGCCTCGCCGGCAAAGACCAGCGGCGGAAACTTGGCCAGCGTCGCTTCGACCCGGCCCAGTTCTGCGGCGTCTGCATACACCGGCAGATGGCGCGCTTCCGCCGCTTTCCAGCTTTCGGGGTTCCAGGACGACAGACTCGGCACGGCTTATGCTCCTTTTACGAAGCGGCGCCCATACTCCGCTGCGGTCCGGAATGCAAAAACTGCTCTCTACTATCTCCCCCTCCCTTCAGGGGGAGGAGCTGGGGTGGGGTTTCGCCGGATAACTTGGCGCCAAGACGATAGATCCCACCCCAACCCCTCCCCTGAGCCGCAGGCGACCGCAGGTCAACAGGAGAGGCTTAAAGAAATCAATGCATTACAGGAGTATTCGCAGGCAACACCTCCACCCTGAACGCCTTGTTCTGCACCAGATATTTCTGCGCCAGAGCCTGCATCGCGTCGGCGGTGGTCTGGGTTGAATCGGTCATGACCGTGGTCAGACCGCGATAACGCTGCGGATCCTGCGATGCGCCTTCCAATTGCCACATGAAAAAGCCGGTGCCGGTCGCGGCGCGATTGATCTGCTGCCGCAGCGGTTCGAGCACCAGCGCCAGTTCGTCGGCGCTGGGTGGCCGCGCGGCCAGGTCGGCGGCAATCTGATCGACCACGGTAAAGAACCGCGCGGCGTTTTCAGGCTGCAATTGCGCCATGGCGGTGATCGCGCCGCCATTGGCCAGGTCGAGCGGCCAGGTCGAGCCGACCTGCGGGGCATAACTTGCCCCCAGTTTTTCGCGGATCGCCTGCAGCAGCCGGTTGGAAAACACCTGCGCCAGAATATCAAGCTGACGCGATTCGCGCAGGCCCGCCTCGCCGCCGCCGGTGGGCCAGATTACGGCGACCGCCGCCTGATTGGCATCGCCATGGTGATGCAGCACCAGCGGCTCCGGGGTGGGCGCGGGCACGCCCACGGTGGCGGGGGTTGCGGGCACCTCGCTGCGCGGTGCCAACGCCCCGAATGTCCGCGTCAGTGCAGCGATCGTGCTGTCGCGGTCGATGTCGCCATAGACCTGCACTTCGATCGGGCCCGAGGCCAGGATCGGTGCCCACACCTTGCGGAACCCTTCGGGCGTCGCTGCCGCCAGTTCGCCTGCGGATGGCGTCCGAAACCGGGGGTCGCGGCCGCGTTGCAAATAGCGCAGGTCGCGTTCCAGCACCCCGGCGGGCGACGCTTCGGCCTGGTCATATTGCAGGCGTGCAACCGCCTTTGCCCGCTGCACCGGCGCGGCATCCCAGCGCGGCATGGCGAGCTTGTCGGCGAACAGATAAAGCTGGTCGGCGAGATCTTCACGGCGGGTATCGGCGTTAAACTGGAACGCGCCGTCACCGATAGTGAATTGAAAACCCATCTTGCGGCCAGTCGAGACCCGGTCCAGTTCCTCCTGCCCCAGCCTGCCCTCGCCCGATCCGACCAGTGCCAGTTGGCCCAACGCGATATAAGGCGCGTCGGCGGCGGTAAAGGCGCTGTAGCCGCCACCGAAGCGCAGTTTGACAGCGGCCCGGCCGGGGTCGTCCTTCGTTGGCCACAGCAACACCTTGACGCCGTTGGCAAAGTTCAGCTGCTCGATCCCCAGCAGCCCGGTGGGGATCGCCTTGACCAGCTTGCCCGGTGGGCCGATCGGCGGCAGGTCGGCAAAGCTGATCGGCTTGCCATCGCGGAATGGGTGAGCGTCGGGCTGGACCGGTGCCAGCAGCGCCGCGCGCAGGCTGGCGGCATCCGCTTCGCCCACACCAGGGGTTACATACAGCGCGCGGATGGCGGTGCCCGAGAACAATCGCCGGGTATGGTCCAGCACCGCTTGCGGGGTGATCATCGGGATCGATTTGCGGAAAATGTCGAGCACCACTTCGGGCGAGGCGACGGTTTCATGGATATCCAGCGCCTGCACCAAATCGTCGGCCAGCTTGCCGCCCGGCGCCAGCGTGCGTTGCTGGACCATTGATTCGAACGTAACGTCGATTTCGGCGATCTCGCGGGCGATGTCCTGCGCGCTGGGCGGCCGTGCCAGCGCGTCGGCAATCACCTGGCGCACGTCATGCAGCGCAACCGGCCATTTGGCATCGAGCGGCGCGATGGAAACGAAGGTGCCATCGACCGAGCGGCTGATATTGTCCTGCGACACCTGCGCGTTGAGATAGGCGCCCCCGGCGCGGGCGCGGTCCTCCAACCGGCGATTGATGATCGCCTGCGCCACCTGATCGATCATCAGCCCTTCGTTATAGACAACCGTGTCGTGCTTTTCGTGCCACGGACGAACGACACCATAGGTCAGCGAGCGCGGCATTTCCGGGACCACGATCACCCTGGTTTCGCCGACCGGATTGGCCGGATCGCTGCCCGCAGGCGCCACCGGCTGGCCGAAATCGGGCGCGGGAGGGCGCGGTCCGACGCCTTGCCAGTCGCCGAAATATTTCTCGATCAGCGCCGCCAGAAAAGCCGGGTCGGCGTCGCCCGAGGTAATGATTGCGGCGTTTTCCGGACGATACCAGCGGTCGTGGAAGGCCCTCACCATGTCCTGATGGGCGCCGGTGATGGTTGCCACCGAACCGATCGTGGCGTGATCGGCAAGCGGCTGGCCGGCAAACATCACTTCGCGAGTGGCGTCCGCGACGCGTTCCGCAGCGCCGCCATGCTCGCGTTTTTCAGCCAGCACGATCGGTTCCTCGGTCCGGATATCGCTTTCGGACAGGGTCGGCGCGATCATCATACCCGACAGCAATTTAAAGCTTTCATCCAGCGCCGCCGGGGTGGCATCGGGCAAATCGATCTTGAAATTGGTCATCGTCGGCGAGGTTTCGGCATTGGTGTCGGTGCCGAAAGTCGCGCCCAGCCGCTGCCAGGTCGGGATCGCCTGCGCTTCGCCCAGATATTTCGACTGGCGGAACACCAGATGTTCGAGCAGATGCGCGAAACCGGCTTCCTGCGGTTGTTCGTACAGCGACCCGACATCCATGCGGATGCGGATAGAAACCTGCCCGGGCGGCACGCCATTCCTGCGCACGGCCCAACGCAAGCCATTGGGAAGTGTGCCGAAAATCCATTCCTTGTCGTGCGGAATGTCGCTGCCGCGATAAAGCCAGGGGTTGTCCTGCGGCGGCAGCGGCGGCAAGGCCGTGGTCAAGACCGGGTCGGCCGCGAATGCCGGCGCCGCAATCGCGATCGCCATTGCGCTCAGCGGCAGGGCAAGGACGAAACCGCGAACGGCGCGTAAATAAGGGCTCATGGATGACCTATAAAAGGCCCCCGGATTAAGGGCCGGTGAATGGAGTGGCGAGCGCGAGCGAAGTACCGCGCTTTAATTCGCCACTTGGCGAATTTTCGAATCAAAATCTCGATATCCGCCCAATGAAATACAGGCAAGCCGGGGGATGATGCCGTGCAGCCCTTGACCCCACGCGCGCCGCGCTTACATGCGAGATCATGTATATCGAAACAGAAGCGACGCCCAATCCCGCCACGCTGAAATTTCTGCCGGGTCGGCAGGTCATGGTGGCAGGAACGCGCGAATTCACCGATGAAGAGCAAGCGGCGGCGTCCCCGCTGGCCGAGGCGCTGTTCAGCCTGGGTGACGTCTCGGGGGTATTGTTCGGGCGTGACTTCATTGCCGTTACCGCTGGCGCCGGGGTCGACTGGACCCCGCTGAAGCCGCAAGTGGTCGCGATCCTGCTCGATCATTTCATTTCCGAAGCGCCGCTGTTCGCCGCCGGAACCGCCGCTGCGATCGCCGTGCCAGCGGACGCTGCCGAGAGCTTTCAGGACGATCCTGCCGATCTGGACATCACCGACCAGATCCGCGACTTGATCGAAACCCGGGTGCGTCCGGCGGTCGCCAACGATGGCGGCGATGTTTCCTATCGCGGTTTTCGCGAAGGCGTGGTCTATCTGGCGATGCAGGGCGCCTGTTCGGGATGCCCGTCGTCAGCCGCCACATTGAAGAACGGCATCGAGAGCCTGATCCGACATTACGTTCCCGAAGTGAACGAAGTCCGCGCGGTCTGAGCGCTGCTGCCGGGTTTCGTTCAAGCCAAAGTGGCCCATTCGCTCGCCCCCCATACGCTCGCCATTGAATGCACCACCGAGGCTTGTTCGGTGGCGCTGTTTGGCGATGACCCGCTGGCCCCCGACAGATTGCCAGACACATTGATCTCAGGCGACTGGCGGATGTTGGGGCGCGGCCATGCCGAGGCCTTGATCCCGATGATCGCGGCGCTGCCGGGACGCGGTCGGGCCGCGCAGATCGTCGTCGGATTGGGTCCGGGCAGCTTTACCGGGGTGCGCATCGGGCTGGCCGCCGCGCGTGCGCTCGCGCTGGCGTGGAACGTCCCGGTACTTGGCTACCCGACGCTGGCGTTGATTGCGGCGATGGCGCGTCAGGCGCGCGGCGCACAGCCGGTGCTGGTGGCGATGACCGGCGGCCATGGCGAGTGGTTTACGCAAGGTTTTGACAAGGATTTCGGGGTCGACACCGCCCTCACCTCGCTGACCCCCGTGGACGCCGCCCGGTTCGGACAAATGCTCGTCGCGGGCAGCCAGGCCGAAGCGCTGGTCGCGCTGCGTGGCACGGGTCAGGCTTTGCCGCTGTGGCCCGACGCGCGCGCGCTGGGGCTGTTGCCGGCATGGTCGCTCGGCTCCGACCTCACCCCGCTGTATGGCCGCGCGCCCGATGCCCAGCTACCCCGCCCGAAACCAGCCAGCTTGGCACCCTCGCTGGGGCAACCCAGCCAGATCACGAACGCGTAAATGGCGAAACGAGCGCCTTTCGCCGGGGATGACCTCGACCGGATCATGACCGTGATGGCAACCGCCTTCGACCCCAACTATAACGAGGCCTGGACGCGCGCGCAGGTTTCGGGTGCGTTACTGATGGGCAATTGCCACTGGCAGTTGATCGCAGCCGATGGCCGCAGGCCGGAAGAAGGCGAAACCGCAGCGGGATTTGCGCTGTTGCGCACTGCTTATGATGAAGAAGAATTATTGTTGTTCGCGGTCGATCCGGCTCTGCGCCGACTTGGCCTTGGCTCACGACTGCTGGAATGGGTGAAGGAGGATGCCAGAGCGCGGGGCATCACCCGGATCTTGTTGGAGATGCGGCAAGGCAATAGCGCCGAAACCCTTTATATTGCCCACAATTTCACGCGCGTAGGCATTCGCCCGAAATACTATCGGGACGGCAGCGGCAGCCCAATCGATGCGATCACCTTTTCCTGCGCACTTCAGTAACAACCGCTTGCATAAAAGGTTCCCCAATAGAAATTTGTATTGGTGGCCTCTTGGGCGTTACTTCCCTCTTGAAAAATTGCGACAGACGGTTCAATGGCACAGCCATGTTAGCAGGGTTTGGCCCCAGCCTGGCATAGCGACCCCCACCACCAACGGCCGCACACCAATGAACGGCCGATCACTGACAACATAGTTGTGTGAAAGAAGGAATCTATGGAAAATATTATGACCGATCTGGACGAAACGCTCGTCACGTTGACTTCGGATATCGTCGCGGCGCACGTCAGCAACAATGATGTCAGCGTAACCGATCTGCCTGCGCTGATCAGCAACGTCTATGGCGCGCTGGCCGGCCTTGGCAAAGCGGCCCCCGTGGCCGAAGAGGCTCCGCCAAAACCTGCCGTGTCGATCCGTTCTTCGGTCAAACCGGACCGGATTATCTGCCTGGATTGCGGGATGGAGCTGAAAATGCTCAAGCGCCACCTGATGACGCATCATGCGCTGTCGCCAGAACAATATCGCGCGCGTTGGAACCTGGGTTCTGAATACCCGCTGGTTGCGCCCGAATATGCGGAAAAGCGCCGCGATCTGGCCAAGAAGATCGGCCTGGGTCGCAAGCCCGGCGCACGTCGTGGCCGCAAGCCCAAAGCAGCCTGAACTTTACTACTCGAGGGGTGGTGTCTTCTTTCAACAGCGCGACGCCGCGCCCGGATGGAAGACACCACCCCCAATCCCCTCCTCTGAAGAAGAGGGGGCTATAGGTTCCGATCAACGCAGCTTTGTATTATACCGCCTCCAGCGCATACCCGGCCGAGCGGACGGTGCGCACCGGGTCGGGGGCGTCGGCCAGTTCGATGGCCTTGCGCAGGCGGCGAATATGGACATCGACGGTGCGCAATTCGATTTCGCTGGTCGTGCCCCAGACCGCGTCCAGCAATTGCCCGCGCGAGAACACCCGGCCGGGATGCTCCATGAAAAAGCGCAGCAGGCGAAATTCGGTCGGACCAAGCGCCAGCGTCGCGCCGCGCCGCGACACCCTATGCGCCGTCGCATCCAGTGCCAGGTCGCCCACCGCCAGGGTTTCGCCCGCCAGCGCCGGGCGGATCCGGCGCATGATGGCCGCGACCCGCGCAATCAGTTCGCGTGGGGAAAACGGCTTGGTCAAATAATCGTCGGCGCCGGTTTCCAGCCCGCGGATCATATCGTCCTCGGCGCCGCGCGCGGTCAGCATGACGATGGGGACATGCGCGGTCGCCTTGTTGCGGCGCAGGCGGCGGCAGACTTCGATGCCACTGGTGCCCTCGATCATCCAGTCCAGCACCACCAGGTCTGGGACATCCTCATTGGCGCGCAGCAGTGCCTCGTCGCCATCGGCGGTGACGGAAACGTGATAGCCTTCGGCGCGGAACCGGAATTCCAGCAGTTCGGCCAGCGCCGGATCGTCTTCGACCAGCAACAGGTGGGGTGCGGCCATGAATTTAACCCGGCTTGCGTTCGGAACGATCGCCAAGATATTCGGCGGTGGCGGAAAAATAGACCATCTCGGCAATATTGGTGGCGTGATCGCCGATGCGCTCCAGGTTGCGGGCGACGAACAGCAGATGGGCGACGCTGGTGATGGTCCGGGGATTTTCGACCATGTGCGACACAAGATTGCGAAAAATGCTTTCGTAAAAGGCATCAACCTTGTCATCGCGTTCGATCACTTCGACCGCCAGGGCGGGATCGCGGGCGGCGTAAGCGGTCAAGACGTCATGCACCATTTCGCAGGCGATATCGGCCATGGCCGGGATCAGGGTGAGCGGCTCGAACGCCTCGCGCTCGGTCACCATGTCGGCCCGCTTGGCGATGTTCTTGGCATAGTCGCCGATGCGTTCGATCATGCCCGATATCTTGAGCGCAGCGATCACTTCGCGCAGATCGTCGGCCATCGGTGCCCGCAACGCGAAAATACGCACCGTCAACCGGTCCACCTCCTGCTCCAGCAGGTCGATGCGCTTGTCACGGGCGATCACTGCCGCCGCTTGCGCCGATGAGCCATGGATCAACGCTTCCATCGCCTCGCTGATGGCCAGTTCGGCCAGCCCGCCCATCTCGGCAATCAGGCCGCGTAGCCGGATGATGTCGTCGTCAAAGGCCTTGACCGTATGTTGCGCGTCCATTTTCGAATACTCCATTCCCAGCCACCGCAATTCCTGCGACCGACCCATCGTGACGTTATGCAACCGCTGCCGTGCGCTGCAAGCTAATCCGCCGCGACTATGGCGCGCTCTGCCGATGTTTCGTGACAAAACGATGACAGATAAACATTAGGGAGTGTTATCGGTCGTAAGTCTCAAAGACTCAGGAAGCCATCTCCTGGGCCTGGCCCGTCATCGGCAGCCGCACGCTGACCGTGGTTCCGGTGCCCAGGGTGCTGGCAATATCGAGCTTGCCGCGATGGCGTTCGACGATGTGCTTGACGATGGCCAGCCCCAGCCCGGTGCCCCCGGCGGCACGGCTGCGCCCCGGATCGGCGCGATAAAACCGCCGCGTCAGATGGGGCAGATGATCCGCGGCAATCCCCGCGCCATGGTCGGTAATCGTCAGCAGCGCATAGCCGCGCTGTTCCGGAGCGATACATACCTCGACCGGCTTTTGGACATCATCGCTTTCAGGATCGCCATATTTCAGCGCATTATCGATCAAATTGCGCAGCAGCTGTTCCAACTGCTTGGTGTCGCCGGTTACCTCGATCGCCTGGTCGGGTGCGCAGAGCGTGACCCTGGGGCCGCTGTCGCCATAGGCGAATTCACTGAGGACCCGCGCCACCAATGGGGTAATCGCGATGCGGTCGGTCGGCGCATCGTGCTTTTCGGCTTCCAGCTGCGACAACGACATGAGGTCGGACACCAGGCTTTGCATACGCCGCGCCTCGCGCAGCACCGTCGCCAGAAAATGCTCGGTAGTGGCAGCATCGAATTGGCCGGGCGCCTCCGCCAGCGTCTCGACATAGCCGATGATCGAGGACAGCGGGGTACGCAATTCATGACTGGCATTGGCGACGAAATCGGTATGGGCACGACTGATATCGGCCTCGGCGTTGCGATCGCGCAACTCGATCATCCAATATTGCGGCCCCCGGTTTTCGGCACCGATCCGGCGGCGCGTCAATTGCCACTGGCTGCGCGCACCGGTCAGGCCGCGCACCGTCGTGCTGCCGCCGTCGGCTTTCCCCAGCAGCGCCACCGCGGCGGGATGGCGCAAGGCGACGCGCGCGTCCTGTCCGATGATATGCGGACCCAACGCGGACTGGGCCGCCGCATTGGCAACCAGGATAGTGTGGCCATGCACCAGCACCAGCGGCACCTCGACCTGCGCGATCACCGCAGCCATCGCGGTGCGGATCACCAGGTCCAGATCGGGCCTTTCTGCGATCACGAAGGGGTCGGCGCTGTGATCCGGGCGGATCCAGTCGAGCCACAGCGTGAACATCCACATCACCGAAATAAGCGCCGCCGCCAGCAGCGAGACATGCAGCCGCACCACCCCGGCGATGGTCAATACCAACAGCACCATCTGGGGCCAGGGTATCCGTAATCTGCGGAACATCGCGGGTGTATTCTCCTATTCATGACCCGGCCCGGCCAAGGGTAGAGTTTTTCGGTTAAGACGGAAAAACGCTAGCCAGCGCCCATGCACCGCGCCTGTGACAGAACCGTGTCAAGTCGAACGTGCTGGTAGTCGAGCGCTTTTTTTGCCACAAGCCACGCTGAGAGTGAGAAGATGGCAGTGACTGTGGACGTCAAAACGCCGCTGGACCGCGCGGGGCCTGTGGATGTGATTATCGCCGAAATCGCCGCCGAAATGGCGCAGGCCACAGAGCGCGGCAAGGTCGCGGACTATATCCCGCCGCTGGCCACCGTCTCGCCGCAGCATTTCGGCATGGCCGTGGTCATGGCCGACGGCGCTTGCCATGTCGCGGGCGATGCCGACATGGCGTTCTCGGTCCAGAGCATTTCCAAGGTGTTCGGCCTGACCATGGCGCTGGGCAGCGTCGGCGATGCGCTGTGGCGGCGGGTCGGCCGCGAACCATCGGGCAGCGCTTTCAACTCGATCGTCCAGTTGGAAACCGAACACGGCATCCCGCGCAATCCGTTCATCAACGCCGGGGCGATCGTGGTCTGCGACATCCTGCTGGGCGGCCATGAACCGCGCGAAGTCATCGGCGAGATGTTGCGCTTTGTGCATTCGATCACCGGCGATGACACCATCGGCATCGACGAGCATGTCGCGCGCAGCGAGCAGACGCATGGCTTTCGCAATTTCGCGCTGGCCAATTACATGCGCTCGTTCGGCAATATCCATCACGATGTCGACCGCACGCTGGGGCTTTATTTCCACCATTGCGCCTTGTCGATGAGTTGCCGCCAGCTCGCCCTGGCGGGGCGTTATCTGATGACCGGGGGCCGCAATCCAGAGACCGGACGGTCGGTCATTTCTGCGCAACGCGCACGGCGAATCAGCGCGCTGATGATGATGTGCGGACATTACGATGGCTCGGGCGAGTTCGCCTTTCGGGTCGGCTTGCCCGGCAAGTCCGGGGTCGGCGGCGGCATCCTGGCCATCGTTCCCGGCGTCGCCTCAATCGCGGCCTGGTCGCCCGGCCTCAACGAACGCGGCAATTCGCAATTGGGCAGCCTGGCGCTGGAACGTCTGGCGCAGCGAACCGGATGGTCGGTGTTCGAGGCAGCGGCGCGGGGCTAAGTCCGCTTCCGACCACTGACTACTGAACTGGTGACCCCTACGGGAATCGAACCCGTGTTTCAGCCGTGAGAGGGCCGCGTCCTAACCGCTAGACGAAGGGGCCAGTGCCAGTGCCAGACTTCCTTATCTGATCCCTGACCACTGACTACTGATAACTGAACTGGTGACCCCAACGGGAATCGAACCCGTGTTTCAGCCGTGAAAGGGCCGCGTCCTAACCGCTAGACGATGGGGCCAATCCGGCTGGCGCCGTTGGCAAGGCCGCGCGTTTAGGCAAGCCGCGCCGGGGGGTCAAGTGGTGTGGCGTGATTTTGCAAGCGAACGTCGATCACTCCACGAAGGCGGCGTCTTCGATGTGCAGTTCGGCGACCCGGCGCGATGACCAATCGTCGATTTTTGCGCGTCCCGCCAACCACAATCTGCGGTCACGAGCGCCATGCAGCAGCGCCTGCCCCATCGGCGTCTGCGCGGCGCGAAAGGCCATGGCCTTGAAACTGGCGCCGTCGTTGCCGCGCACGATCAGGCGGACGTGGTCGGTGCCCACCAGATCGGCCTTGACCAGCCGCACCGGGCCGACCGCAATGCGCGGCGCAGGCCAGCCGATACCGAAAGGGCCTGCGCTATCGAGCAATTTGACCAGCGCGGGGTTGAGCCCGCCCGGCGCAACCGCCAGATCCAGCGCCATCGTCTGGCTGGTCCGGGCCAGGGCGATTTCGGCGGCCAGCCGCGCATCCAGCCATTCGCCCAGTTCCGCCAGACGCCCCGGCGCGATCGTCAGCCCCGCCGCCATGGCATGGCCGCCGCCCGCCACCAGCAAGCCCGCAGCGCGCGCGGCGATGATCGCCGCACCCAGGTCGACGCCGGAAATCGAGCGGCCCGAACCTTTGCCGTTTCCGCCATTGGCGCCATGTTCATCGCCGTCGAGCGCGATGATCAACGTGGGCTTGCCGGTCGCTTCCTTGATCCGCCCGGCGACGATGCCGATCACGCCGGGATGCCAGCCATGGCCCGCCAGCACCAGCACCGCCCGGTTATGCTGGCCGGCGATCTGCGCTTCCGCCGAGGCCTGGACCACGGCTTCGATGGCGCGGCGTTCTTCGTTGAGGCGGGACAATTGCGCGGCGATGTCGCGGGCTTCATCGGCGTCGCCGGTGGTCAGCAAGCGCACCCCCAGACTCGCCTCGCCGACCCGTCCGCCGGCATTGACGCGCGGCCCCAGTGCAAAGCCCAAATCGCTGCAGGTGGGCGCGCGGCTGAGGCGGCTGGCATCGATCAGCGCCGCCATGCCGATGTTCCCGCGCCGCGCCATGACCTTCAACCCCTGCGCCACCAGCGCGCGATTGAGACCGTGCAGCGCCGCGACATCGGCGACCGTGCCCAGCGCCACCAGGTCGAGCAGGCTGAACAGATCGGGTTCTGCCCGGTCTGTAAACCAGCCATTGCGGCGCAGCGTGCGGACTGTCGCCACCGCCAGCAGAAAGGCCACGCCGACGGCGGCAAGATGACCATGCGCCGCCGCCACTTCACCTTCATCGAGGCGATTGGGATTGACCATCGCGGCGGCCAGCGGCAGTTCTTCCGAACATTTGTGATGATCGACCACGATCACATCGACCCCGGCGTCGTGCGCCATGGCCAGCGCTTCATGCGCCATGGCGCCGCAATCCACGGTCACGATCAGGCTGCTGCCTTCCTCCGCGATGCGCACCAATGCGGTGCCGCTGGGGCCGTAACCTTCGAGCAGGCGGTCGGGGATATAATGGCGCGCGTCATGGCCCAGCATCCGCAGCAGGCGAATGAGCAAGGCGGCACTGGTCGCGCCATCGACGTCGTAATCGCCGAAGATGGTGATCTTTTCGCCCGCCAGCACCGCTTGCGCCAGCCGGTCGGCGGCGGCATCCATGTCGCGAAATTCCGACGGGTCGGGCAAAAAGGCGCGCAGCGATGGATTGCGGTGCCGTTCCAGATCCTCGTAAGCTACGCCGCGCGAAAGGAACAGTTGGGTGATCAGGTCATTTTCGAGATTGGGGCCTTCAGCGCCGTTCTGGCCGCTGCTGTCGGCGGCGATCTCCATGTTGCCGCCACGCCACCGCCAACTGCGGCCTGACAGTGACTGGTCTATGCCGAGGATCGATATCGGGCGTGAAATCATGCCGCTGACTAGCCGATCGGCGTCGCCGCGCAAAGCGTTGCACCGAAGCTTTTCCCCGACCGAAC
>JALYHR010000073.1 GCA_030776465.1 Pseudomonadota bacterium | reverse complement strand
CGAAAGGCAGCATGGCGCGCGCACTGTATATCCACTGGCCGTTCTGCTTGCAGAAATGCCCCTATTGCGACTTCAACAGCCATGTTCGCAGCCGTGTCGATTATGCCTTATGGGAACGCGCGCTGCTGGCCGACATGCGGCATGAGCATGCGATTTCGCCCGTCGAACCGCTCGAATCGATCTTTTTCGGCGGGGGCACGCCTTCATTGATGCCGCCGACGCTGGTCGCCAGATTGCTGGCCGAGGCAGAGGTGCTGTGGGGCTTTGCGCCCGGGATCGAGATTACCCTGGAAGCCAATCCATCGTCGGTGGAGGCCGCAAAGTTTGCGGGCCTTGCCGCCGCCGGGGTCAATCGCATCTCGCTGGGCCTGCAATCGCTCGACGATGCGGCGCTGCGGTTTCTGGGCCGGGTCCATGATCTGGCGCAAGGGCTATCCGCGCTCGGCGTGGCCCAGCGACATTTCGAGCGGGTCAGCTTCGACCTGATCTATGCGCGACCAGGGCAGACCGTGGCGGCATGGGAGGGCGAACTGGCGCGCGCACTCAGCTTTGGCACCGGGCATCTGTCGCTGTATCAGCTGACCATCGAGGCGGGCACGCGCTTTGCGACGCTGGTGCGGGAAGGGGCTTTTACGCCGCTGGACGATGACCCCGCCGCCGACCTGTTCGCATTGACCCGGCAGATGACTGCCGCCGCCGGGCTGCCCGCCTATGAGATCAGCAACCACGCGCGTCCGGGTCAGGAAAGCCGCCACAATTTGACCTATTGGCGCTATCAGGACTATTGCGGGATCGGTCCCGGCGCGCATGGTCGGCGCCTTGGCATGGCCACCGTACGGCATAAAAAACCCGAGAACTGGCTGGAAGCGGTCGCAGGCTACGGCCACGGCATCCACGATGAACGGCAGCTTGGCGCGCGCGAGCAGGCCGCCGAGGCGATGTTGATGGGCTTGCGGCTGGATGAGGGGGTGAATCTAGTGGAGCTGGCGGCGCGTTTCGCCATGCCGTCAGCGGCGCTGTGCGATCCGGCCAAGCTCGCGTTTCACGCCAGCCTTGGCCTTGCCTGGCACGACGGCGACCGGATCGGGGTGACCGACAAGGGCATGGTCCTGCTCGACGCGCTGCTGGGCGAAGTGATCCCCGGCGAACTGGTGGCAGCGTGAGCCGCACCGAAATGATTGCCGCCTGGGAATCATATCTGGCGCTTGGTCGCCGTCGTTCGCCGCATACCGTGCGCGCCTATGTGGCCACTGCCGAACGCCTGCTGGAAGCAACCGGGTTTGACGGCTGGGGCGAAGTGGCCGATATCGGCGCGCCGGGGCTGCGCGCGCAATTGGCGCGGCGGCGGGCCGATGGCATCGGCAATGTCTCGGCGGCGCGCGAATTATCCGCGCTCAAGGGCTTTATCGCCTTTGCCCGCCAGGAATCCGGCCGCAGCCATGACGCCGCACCGCGCCTGCGAGGGCCGCGCATCAAGAAAGGCCTGCCGCGCCCGGTCACCCCCGACGAAGCGGTCAATCTGGCGGCGGGGGTCGCTGACGATGCCGCCGAGGCATGGATCGGCGCGCGCGACCGGGCGGTGTTGCTGTTGTTGTACGGTGCGGGACTGCGCATTGCCGAAGCATTGTCGCTGACCGGCGGCGCGCTGCCGCTGGGGGAGACTCTGGTCGTCACCGGCAAGGGTGGCAAGCAGCGCATGGTCCCGATCCTGCCGCTGCTGCGCGATGCGGTGAGCGCTTACCTGGCAAGTTGCCCCTATCCCCCGGCGCGCGACCAGCCGCTGTTTCGCGGCGCGCGCGGCGGGGCATTATCGCCAGGCATGGTGCAAAAGGCGATGGCACGGGCGCGGATTGCGCTCGGCCTGCCGCAGACCGCGACCCCGCACGCGCTGCGGCATAGTTTCGCCACGCATCTGTTGGGCGCCGGGGCCGATCTGCGCAGCTTGCAGGAATTGCTCGGCCATGCCAGCCTCGGCTCGACCCAGATCTACACGCGGGTGGACGCGGCGATGTTGCTCGACGTCTACCGCACCGCGCACCCGCGAGAGCAGACGTAGCGTGCTGCCGGCAATGTGAACCGTCATCCACCCAACCCGTCTACCCCGAGCTTGTCGAAGGGCTGTACTTCTTGGTTGAAGACGGGCGAGGCTCAAGAGGACAATGCTTCGACAAGCTCAGCACGGACGGGGTGTGGCGCATATTTTAACTCTTCGTCCAATGCGTCACCCGCCACAGGTAAATCGTCAGGATCGTCCCGATGAGGCCCAGTATCGCCCACTCGATTGGCCGGTGCCACTGGTGCATATGCGGCGCCAGCCAATGGCCCCCGGCGATCCACAGTCCGTTCCACGTCGCCGTGCCTATCGCCGTGAAGATCACGAACAGCCACACCCGCATGTGGACGAGGCCCGCCGGCAAGGATATCATCGTGCGCATCACCGGCGAAAGCCGCAGGGCCAGCACTACCCAATGGCCGTGGCGGCGCAGGAAATCGGTGCCTTTTTCGATATCGGGCCATTCCAGCGTCAACCAGCGACCATAGCGGCTCACCAGCGGGTGCAGCCTTTCATAGCCGAGCCGGTTGCCCAGCGTGAACCAGAACATATTGCCCAAGGTCGCACCCGCCGCGCTGGCCGCCACCAGCGGCCAGAATGACATGGTGCCATGCGCCACGGCGATGCCCGCCGAGGCCATGATTACTTCGGACGGGATCACCGGCACGATCGTCTCGACAAAAATGAGCAACAAAATGCCGATGTAGCCGGCCGACAGGATGGTCTGAATGATCCAGTTAGCCAAGCGTCGCTCCTGAACAATGAACTGGTGGTGCGACCTCACGCGGCGCTGGCATGCGCCCGCTTCTAACACATTATGTTATATGGTGCATAGCAGCATGGTCGCCGATGGGGATTCCTTCTATTCCCCTCCCGCTTGCGGGATCATTGCAAAAAGCCATCTGATCTGATTCTGTATGGTTCGGACCAGGAGGCGAAGCGATGGCTGGGCAATTGGGGTTTTCGGATCATTTGATGTCTGGGAGCCGTTCGCGGCGTAAGGATCAT
>JALYHR010000072.1 GCA_030776465.1 Pseudomonadota bacterium | reverse complement strand
AGCACTGCGAGATATTCTTCACCCCCGAGGACCGCGCCATCAGCCGGGCGCAAACCGAAATGTCGGGTGCGCTGGGCGACGGACACAGCGCCGACGATCGCTGGCATTTGCGCAAGGATGGCTCGCGCTTTCTGGCCGAGGGCGAGATGATGCCGCTGACCGACGACGACGATGTCGCGATCGGGTTTCTCAAGATCGTGCGCGACCGAACTGCCGAGGATATCGTGCGGTTGGCACTGGAGGCCAGCGAGGCGCGCAGCCGTATGGCGCTGGAAGCGGGAAGGATCGGGACCTGGGAAGCCGATCCCGGCTTGCGCGCCACGACCTGGGATGCGCGCACCCGCGAACTGCTGGGCCACACCCCCGACGAGCCGCTGGATTATGAACGGTCCTTTCTGGCACGGGTCCATCCCGACGACCGCGCGCAGGTGGCCGCGATCAATGCCGCGGCACTAGGCCCCGACGGCAACGGCACCGCCAAGATGGAATATCGCACAATCAGCGCGGTCGATGGCCGCGAACGCTGGGTGCAGGCCAAGGGCGCTCTGGCTTATGGACCTGGTGGCGCGCGCTATGTCGGCATCGTCCGTGACATCACCGCGGAAAAGGATGTCGAACATCATCGGCAGATGCTCAGCGCCGAGCTTCAGCACCGCATGAAGAACACTCTGGCCGTGGTGCAATCGATCGTCAGCCAGTCGCTGCGCGGCGCCGTGTCGGTGCAATCGGCTAGCGGCGCCATCCGCGAACGGCTGATGGCATTGGGCCACGCTCATGATCTGCTGACCCAGACAAGCTGGACCGCCGCGCCGATCCGCGCAGTCGTCGAGGGCGCCACCCGGCATGGCGCGCATGCCGGGCGGGTGCGGTTCAGCGGCCCCGACCTGCCGCTGGCTCCACGCGCGGCACTGGCGATGTCGCTGTGCCTGCATGAATTATCGACCAACGCCGCCAAATATGGAGCGCTGTCGGTGCCGAATGGCCAGGTCGAACTCACCTGGGCAATAGAGCCCGACGATCTGCGACCAGAGGCCAGTTTGGTCATGATTTGGCGGGAATTGGGCGGCCCGCCGGTGCAGGCCCCCGATCGTAAGGGGTTCGGCACAAGGTTGATGGAAAACCTGGCCTATGACCTGGGCGGCGAAACCACGCTGGATTATGGCGCGGACGGCGTCGTCTGGCAGCTATGCTCGTCGTTGGCGCGGATTACCGAGGCTAAGTAGCTTACTCGGCTTACTCGGCCGCCTCGACAGTCACTTGCTGGCTGTTCATCACAGCGGTGCCATAGGCGGTCAGGAACGCGACATCAGCAGCGTCGCGGCCGATGCCGATCTTGGCCATGGCTTTTTCGCTGGCCATGCCGGTAGCATCGACAAGGTGCCACTCGTTCCCCAGAAAAACCTCGGCCACGGCATGGAAATCCTGCGGTTCGACGCCCAGCGCATAGACGCTGGCGATCCGCGCCGGGATGCCGGCGGCGCGCACCAGCGTGATCAGGACATGGGCGTAATCGCGGCAGATGCCCTGGCGGCGGATGAAGGTATCGGCGGCGGTCGTTTCGGAATTGCTGACGCCGGGGACATAGCTGAAGTGGTCCTGCACCCAGTCGCGCATCGCCTTGACCGCAGCGCCGCCTTCGAGCTTGCCGAACTTGCTCTGGACGAAGCTCTGAAACTGGTCCGACTGGCAGTAACGCGACGGCAGCAGATATTGTACGGCCCCGCCCGGCAGCATTTGTTGGGGCACCATCGGCAGGGTAAAACAGTCGGTGAGGATGCGGTTGATAGTCACGGTGGACCGGTAATCGACGGTAAAATGTCCGTTTGCGCGCAACCAGATACGCTCGCCGATGGCATCATGCGCCGGAACCCGGGCAAAATGGTCGTTCAACGAAATCTCGATATACGCGGCGTTGATGAACTGCTCGGGGATCGCCGCTGCTTCCAGTTGCAGCAGGATCGGCGTCGGGCAATTGAACCAGTAATCGAGCCGGGCACGGATGTTGACTATCATCGAAACTCGCAATCCGGTGGTTAGGGCCGGGCCGAGTGGTGAGGGCCGGGTGGTGAGGACGTCGTCAATGGGGGGCAGCGCATTTTGCGGGTGGCTACCCCCGCAAAAGCTCCGCAAATTTCCGGATTTCCGTGATTTTGGACAAGACCGGTGCACGGTTTTGTCACGAGCTTCAATACCCCGCCCGGTGATTTGTTCCGGCATGGAGAATTTAAGTCAACCGCTGTCCTCTGGAACAACTGCGCCGACGGGATGTTAGAAAGGCGGTGCCGCGACCGAGCCGTGCTGTTGGCCGCCCGCTGAACTTTCGCCAAACACCGCTCAGGAGCCAAATCATGACCGAGAAAACCGCGCACGTCCATTGGCAAGGCGAAGGCAAGCACGGGAAAGGCGCGATTTCCACCGAAACCGGGGCGCTGAAGGATTATCCCTATGGTTTTGCCAGCCGTTTCGAGGATGAACGAACAGGCACGAACCCCGAGGAAATCCTGGGTGCGGCCCATGCCGCCTGTTTCACCATGGCTTTTTCCTTCGCCTGCGCGAGGGCGGGCTTTGCCACCAGCGATGTCCGCACCACCGCCAGCGTGCGTTTATCCAAAGAGGGGGAAGGCTTTATCATCGACCGCATCGCCCTGACCTTGCAGGCGACCATCCCGAATATCGACGAGGACCGGTTCCAGGAAATCGCCGCTGGTGCCAAGCGCGATTGTCCGGTATCACGCGCGTTGGCCGGGGTGGCCGAGATCACGCTGACAGCGAATCTGCAGGACGCGCATGCCAATTTCGAAACCCCGGCGCAAATCGTCGCCGATCCCGCATTATCCAAGGTCGAAAAGGTCGAGATGCTGGAAACCATGGAACAGGATGCGCGCCAATTGGCCACCGCCTCGGCCGAGGGCATGGGCGGCGGCGAACCGACCAACCTGCACGAGGTGCTGGGCGCCAAGGAAGCGCTGGGCCTGCCAGCGGCTTACGATCTGGTACTGAGCGACCTGAAAGCCCGCGCGCGTCTCGGCGGCGCTCCCGATCCTGCGATCAAGAGCGCGATCGATACGCTGGACGGGCTGGTACGCATGGAAACCGGTGTCGCTTGACCCCGATGCTGCCGGGGGCACGATCTGACGCCAAGCTGGGACGGGCCAGCGCTCGCGACAAAGAGGCATAAAACGGGGCCCTGGGTATTACAGATGGGTGGTTACGTGCTCACCCTTGACGTCTTCGCGGACGTCCATGCCCATTGCCATTTTGGCCGTGGTCATCAGGCCGCGATCGCCGCTCCAGATCATCGCGTCGCCCAGGTCCATGCGCAGCAGCAACAGGTTGGGGTCATCCTTGCCGCCGGGATACCAGGCTGCGACAAAATTCGACCACTGCTTGTCCAGCCGCTCGCGACTGGTCTCGCGCACCAGATTGCCGTGGAACCGCGCAAAAAGGTCATGACCCTTGGCGCTGAACGCCGCCGTCGCGGCACCCAGTTCGGCAAAGCGATTCTGCCTGGTGGTAAAAAACCAGATCGCGCTGTTCGCCTGCTTGTCCAGTTGCGCGGTCATCGGCGATGAGGTGTCGGGGTCATTATCGAGTTGCAGCATGACGAACGCGGAATCTGCCATCGCCTGCCAGAACTTCTCTTTCAGTTCAGCGGCGTTCCCTGCGGTGTACATGGCTCAGGCTCTCTTCCATAAATCGGGCTTGTGCGTGTATGCTTGTGAAACGCAATGCGCGGGATCGGGTTCCCCCAACCGCCGGACGCGCTATTGGCGTTTGCGCAGCTGGCCGGGCTTGTATATCCGCCGGGATCGCAATTAGCTTTGGGGTCCTGGATGTTCCGTTTCACAAAATTCGCCGATGCGTCGATAGCTGCGTCCATAGCTGCGGGGGCCCTGATCGCCAGCATGCCTGCGGTTGCGGCTGATCGTGGTCCGCTGGTATTGGGCGCGGCGTCGTTGCAGGAGGCGTTGAACGCCGCTGCGGACGCATGGGCGGCGCAGGGTCATGCCCGGCCGGTGGTGTCGCTGGCCGCGTCCTCGGCGCTGGCGCATCAGATCGAGGCCGGTGCACCCGCTGATCTGTTTATCTCGGCCGATGAAAAATGGATGGACGATGTCGCGGGCAAGGGCTTGATCCGTGCTGGCAGCCGGGCAGACCTGCTGACCAACCGGCTGGTGCTGGTCGCCCCGGCGCAAAGCAAACTCCGGCTGAACATCGCCAGGGGATTTCCTCTGGCGCAGGCATTGGGCGCGGGGCGGCTGGCGACGGGCAATACCGCTGCAGTACCCGCCGGGATTTATGCGCGGCAGGCTTTGACCGCGCTGGGCGTGTGGGACCAGGTGAGCGGCAAGATTGCCGGCACCGACAGCGTCCGCTCCGCGCTGGCGCTGGTCACGCGGGGCGAAGCGCCGCTGGGCATCGTCTATGCAACCGATGCCCAGGCCGAGCCCGGCGTTCGGGTCGTCGGCATCTTTCCCGAAGCCAGCCACGATCCCATCCACTACCCCGCCGCCGTGCTGGCCGCATCGACCAATCCCGATGCCGCAGCGTTCAGCCGCTTTCTGAGGTCCGCTGCGGCCAGGGCGATCTTCCGCCGCTTTGGTTTCGGGGCGGAACCAGACACTCAACCGTCGCGGTGACCATTTTATCGGCTGAGGAATGGCAAATCGTCGCGCTGTCACTGCGGGTCAGCGTCGTCGCCATGTTGGGGTGCCTGCCGCTGGCGTTCGGGCTGGCGTGGGTGCTGGCGCGGCGTCGTGTGCCCGGCATGATCCTGCTCGATGCGGTGGTGCATCTGCCGCTGGTGCTGCCGCCGGTGGTGACCGGGTGGCTGCTGCTGATTGCATTTGGCGCACACGGTCCGCTGGGACGGCTGCTGGCGAACACGCTGGGGTTGACCTTCATGTTCCGCTGGACCGGGGCGGCGCTGGCCTCGGCGGTCATGGCGCTGCCGCTGATGGTGCGCTCGATCCGGCTGTCGCTGGAAGCGATCGACATAAGGCTGGAGGATGCGGCGCGGACCCTGGGAGCCGGGCGCTGGCATTGCTTCTGGACCATCACCCTGCCGCTGGCGATGCCGGGATTGCTGGCCGGGCTGGTGCTGGGCTTTGCCCGCTCGATCGGGGAGTTCGGCGCCACCATCACCTTTGTCGCCAGCATTCCGGGCGAAACCGAAACGCTGCCCCTGGCGATCTTCGCCGCGCTTCAGACCCCCGGCGGGGACAACGAGGTGACCCGGCTGGCGATCGTATCGGTGCTGCTGTCGCTGGCGGCGCTGGTTGCGTCCGAAGTCCTGGTACGGCGGGGGCCCGGTGGGGACGATACGACCGGGCGGCGCCATGTTCTCTGAGACTGTGGCATTCAACATCGACGTGGAATTGCGGCGCGGCATGCCCGACAAGCGAGGCCGCCACATCGCGGCGCGTTTCGAGGCGCCGCGCGGCCTGACCGCATTGCTGGGCCGATCCGGCGCGGGCAAGACCAGCGTCCTCGATATGATCGCCGGGCTGCTGCGACCCGATCGCGGGCGGATCGAAGTGGCTGGCGAAGTGCTGTTCGACAGCGCCGCTGGCATTTGCATCGCCCCCGAGGCCCGCGCCTGTGGCTATGTTTTCCAGGATATCCGCTTGTTCCCGCATCGCCGGGTGCGCGACAATCTGCTGTATGGCTGGCGGCTGGCCCCACAGTCGCGGCGCTGGATCACCATGGACGAGGTCATTGCCTTGCTGGGCATCGAGGCGTTGCTCGATCGCTTACCCCGCAGTCTGTCCGGGGGAGAGGCGCAGCGCGTGGCGATCGGGCGGGCGCTACTGTCAGGCCCGCGCGTATTGCTGCTGGACGAACCGCTGTCTTCGCTCGATCCGGCGCGTCGTGGCGAGATCATGACGGTGATCGAACGCATTCGCGACGAGCTGAAATTGCCGATCCTGTACGTCAGCCATGATCGCGGCGAGGTCGACCGGCTGGCCCAGACCATCGTGCCGATCGGGTCGGACGAGTAATCGGCCCCGAGGGCCAAATTACCGGCGGCGAAAAAAAGCCCGGTCGTTGCCGACCGGGCTTATAAAGTTTTGGGAGAGGATGCCTGAAAGGCCCGACCGATATGTAACCGACTCGGGCGTTGTGCAAGTGCGAAACGCGCATTTGCGGTTGCAGGAATTGCAACTCTTGCATAACATGCTGAAAATATGTATTATTAAATTTACATTTTTTGAAAGCTTGTCATAATCGCGTATTGATCCGGTACCACTGCTGCGCTGCAAACAAAGGTCAATGCGCCAAAAACAGCGGTGGCCCGACTTTGGCGGTCAGAAAATGCCGGGTAACCCCGCCGAACAGGAATTCGCGCATCCGGCTGCGGCCATAGGCGCCCATCACCAGCAGGTCGCCTTGCAGCCGCGCGACTGCCGCGCCAAGCGATTCTGCGGTCGAACCGACCCGCTCAACCTCGAAAAATTCGGCTTTTATGCCATGTCGCGACAAATAGCGCAGCGCGCCGGTTGAAGGAAAGCCGCCTTGCTTTTCATGCACCGTCAACACAAAGACTTCGGCGCCGGACAGCAGCGGGATTGCGGCGCGCAAGGCGGCTGCGGCTTCTTCGCCGCCATCCCAGGCGATGCAGGCACGCTGGATCGGCAGTAGCGTTCCGGTCACCGCAGGATCAGCCTCGCTGTCGGCGTCGGCGTTTTCGCCCAGCTTGAAATTGCGGTTGGGCACCAGCAGGATCGGGCACCGCGTCGATAGCGCCAGATCGCCGGCAAAATCGCAATCGCGCGACAGCACCACGACATCGGCCAGCCGGGCGGCATCGGCCAACGCATCGACCGGTTCATCCTCGCAGCGAAGGACATCATAGGGGACATCGTCGCGCGCCAGCCGTGCCGCCAGTTCGTCGGCAAAAGCGTCGTCACGCTCCATCGCCTCGCGGATGGTATCGGCCCCGATATAGCTGCCACCCAGCGGGTCGAACGAGGTGTAACGCGCAATCGGCGTGTCGACCATGACGCTGACATGGCCATCGGCCATTCGCGCCAGCGACAGCGCCGTTTCAAGCCGCGCCTGTATCGTCTTGCCGCGATCGGCATAGACCAGAATGGAGCGCATGGGATTCTCCTCTTTTTGCCTTGCAGGATATCGCAGGGATTTCTCCTTAGCACAGATTGTCGTGGCTGCCCTGATCTGGATCAAATGGGCGCAAGAAAAACGTGCCTTGCTGCCTTGCCGGTGGCGCTATACTCAAGCGCAACCGACTTCCCGTTCGGAGAACTGCAATGCCGCAAGAAATCGCCGCTATTCCGCTCACCCGCATCGATGGGTGACCCCCACCGAAGACCCCGCAGTGTTGTGGAATTTCGAGAATTTCGAGAAGTTCCTGATCGCGCGCGATGGCCATGTGGCCGCGCGCTTTGCGCCTGGCGTGACCCCCGAAGATCCCGAACTGGTGGCCGCGATCAAAGCCGAGCTTGCCAGATAAGCCGAAGGTTGGCGCCGCCGATGGACCCTGGAGCAAATTCGCGCGTTATGAGCTTGCCCATTCAGAGGCGCGCAAGGGGTATCCCGATGTGGAACGACTGTTGAACGCCCCTTTACCCCGGCAACCGCAGGACAGGCTGGGTGAGGGGCCGCATGAAAAAGCGCGCGCGCAGCCAAAAAGCGCGCGGGGCGAGCCGCTGACGGCGCGGTTGCGGGAGCGCTATCTCGACACCCTCGCGTCGATCTACATCTATAACGAACACCGGGGCTATACCTCGCTCGACCGCGTTCTCGAAGCCGTGCGCGCGGTCTGCCCTGAGGATCACACCTTCATCGCCGCGATCGAGAGCCACCGCGCCGATGAAGAAAAGCATTACCGCATGTTCCGCCGCTGGTTCGAACTGCGCGGGCGCATGCCGCTGGCGGTGGACCACACCTGCGGCCACATCGACCGCTTTATCGAGGCGGTGTTCGGCTGCACCATCGAACAACTCGACACCGCCCGCATCATCGCCGAACCCGCCGAGTTCGAAAAGCTGTGCAGGGTCATCATGCTGACCGAACAACGCGGCTATGCCCAGGTGGAACTGCTGCTGCGCAACACGGCTGTGCAATCCGACCCGGTCATGTCCCGCATCTTCCGCATCATCCACCGCGATGAGCCCAGCCATTTCCTGCCCTACCAACACTGGCTGGAGCGCAATGGGAAAGCGCCCGCCAACTGGCGCGAGCGCCTGACCGACTACACCATCCACAAATCGCTGCTGCTGGCGAAGCTGCCGTCGCTGTTTTTGAACCCCAGCTTGCGTCGGTTGCGTGAGTGGCCGGATGTGGATGGTGAAGTTTATAGTTGAAGGTTTAAGGGTTGAAGATTCTGGGGCCAGAGGCCCCAGGCCCCATTCATTTTTTATTGCGCGTGCTGATCGGCGTCGCGCCAGCACGGGGCAATCAGAAGACATGCGATTTGCCATGGTTATGGCCGCTCGGTGCAAAGCATTCGCATCAACAACGGCTGCTGCAATCCAGCCACTTACATACTTCTAAGCCGTCGCCGAACGCGTTACGTTTCTCTCGCAATACGGACATCAGGAGGACTTATGAAACCAGCATCTCTCGTTGCGGCGCTTCTCGTGGGCGGTTTGCCATTCTACGCCGCAGAGGCCGACGAAGGCATGTGGACCTTCGATGCCTTCCCCTCAGCCAAGGTCGCCGCAGCCTATGGCTTCGGACCGGACCAGCAGTGGCTCGATCACGTTCGGCTGTCCGCGCTGCGGCTCACCGGCGGCTGCTCCTCGTCGCTGGTGTCGAGTAAAGGACTGGTGCTCACCAACCACCATTGCGTGCGCGATTGTGCGCAGGCCAATTCGACCGGCTCGATGGACTATGCCGCGCAGGGCTTTCTCGCCGCCACGCTCGCGGACGAACGCAAATGCCCAGGGCAGCAGGCCGAGCAGCTAACCTCGATCAGCGACGTGACCCCGCAGGTGATGGCGGCGATCGGCAGCACCACCGGCCCTGCGCTCGCCAAGGCGCGCGATGCGGCGATCGCCACGATCGAAAAGGGCGGCTGCACCGACCTCGCGAAGGAGCGCTGCCAGGTCGTCACCCTGTTCGGCGGCGGCCAGTACAAGCTCTACAAGTATCGGAAATACTCCGACGTGCGGCTGGTCTACGCGCCGGAAGCCGATGCCGCCTTCTTCGGCGGCGATCCTGACAATTTCAACTTCCCGCGCTACGACATCGATGCTGCCTTCCTGCGGCTGTACGAAGACGGCAAGCCGGTCGCGACACCCACCCACCTGACCTGGGCCGCGCGCGCGCCCAAAGATGGGGAACTCGTCTTCATCGCCGGCAACCCGGGGAGCACCCAGCGGCTCTACACCCAGTCGCAATTTGCGACGCTGCGCGACGTCAGCTTGCCGGCGACCGAAATCTATCTGGCCGAGCTGCGCGGGCGGATCACCGCCGCATCGGCGGGTGATGCCGAGAAGACCCGCACCGCCAGTGACCTGCTGTTCGGCATCGAAAACAGCTACAAGGCGTTTTACGGCGAATGGCATGCGTTGCTCGATCCCGCGTTCGCCGGCAAGCTTGCAGCCACCGAGGCTGAACTCAAGGCCAAGGTCGCGGCCGACCCTGCCGCAGCGGCCCGGATCGGCAATCCCTGGGCCGATGTCGCCACGGCGCAGGCAACCTATCGCGAGTTCTACAAGCCGTTCATGTTCCTCGAACAGCGCGCTGGCATGGGCTCGGACTTATACGGTTTTGCCAAGACGCTGGTGCGCGCCGCGAAAGAGCGGACCAAGCCCGATCCGGACCGTCTGCCGGGCTATACCGACAGCGCGCTGCCGCTGATCGAAAAGAACATTACCGACGCGCGCCCGGTCTACCCGTGGCTTGAGGAACTGACGCTGGCCTATTGGCTGTCGAAGACCCGCGAGGCGCTCACCACCGACGATCCGCGGGTACAGGCGCTACTCGGCCGGGAATCGCCCGAACAACTGGGACACCGGCTGGTCGCGGACTCGACGCTCGCCGATCCGGCGGTGCGCAAGCAACTGTTCGACGGGGGCATCGCGGCGATCCGTGCCTCGCGCGACCCGCTTATCCAGTTCGTGCTGGCGCATGACGACGAGGCCCGCGCGCTGCGCGACCGCTATCGGTTCGAGGTCGACGCGCCGACCACCGCCGCCCAGTCGAAGCTGGCGCAGGCGCGCTTCGCCGCTTATGGCGCCAGCGTCTATCCCGACGCGACGTTCACCCTGCGGCTGAGCTATGGTTCGGTCAAGGGCTGGACCTACCAGGGCGTCACGGTCCCGACGACGACATATTTCAAGGGCTTGTATGCACGGGCGACCGGTGCCCCGCCTTACCAGCTGCCGCCGAAAGAGGCTGCGGCCGAGCCGAAGATCGACATGTCCAAGGCGGTCGATTTTGTCAGCAACAACGATATCATCGGCGGCAATTCGGGCTCACCCATCATGGACCGGTCAGGAGCGGTGATCGGCGCGGTGTTCGATGGAAACATCCATTCGCTCGGCGGTGCCTTCGGCTTTGATGCCGGGCTCAATCGGTCGGTCTCGGTGTCCACCGTGGCGGTCGAGGAAGCCCTGACGAAGATCTACCCGGCGCCGCGCCTGATCAAAGAACTGCACGGTGGCTGAAGAGCAGCCTGATCTTGAATGCTGTCCGCCAAGCGTGTGATCGTCGATAGGATGCGCAACGAAGACAGGAATGGGAGCGCGAG
>JALYHR010000071.1 GCA_030776465.1 Pseudomonadota bacterium | reverse complement strand
TTCGGGAGCTCAACACGCGATTTGGGCGCGACAACATCGGCTTTCTGTGGATCATGGGGGAGCCGCTGCTGTTTGCCGGGCTGGTTTCGCTGCTGTGGACGTTCATGCGTGGGCCCGAGGAGTACGGCATTGGCGTCGCTGCTTTTATCGGCAGCGGCTACCTGCCTCTCACCTTTTTTCGAAATGCGGTCAGTCGTTCTTCCAAGATCGTCGAGGCCAATAGTGGGTTGATGTACCACCGTCAGGTCAAGATGCTCGACTTCGTATTCGCCCGCGTGGCGATAGAAATGATCGGCACGATGATGGCGTTTGTGTTCTTCGGCGTCGTGCTGGGCGCCTTTGGGCTGTTCCCGGTCCCCAGTAATGTGGGCATTTTGATCGGGGGATTTTTGCTTTACGCGTTTTTCGTACTTTCGGTCTGCCTCATGCTGGCGCCGCTATCGGAAGTGTCGGAAATCATCGAAAAGATTTTACCGGTCACGACCTATATCATGATTCCCTTCTCGGGCACCTTCAACATGAACGCGTGGCTCAGCCCAAACGTGCGCGAGGTCATGCTGTGGTCGCCGCCAGCCAACGCGATGGAGATTATGCGCTACGGGCTGTTCGGCGGCCAGGTCGTGCCCTATTATGACATTCCAAAAACCCTGCTTTTTTGCGGCTTCGCCTCTGTGCTGGGCCTGATACTGTGCCGGCGCGTGCGGCGTCGGCTGGTTGTCCCATGATTGCTTGCGAAAATGTCGGCAAGGCGTATGCGCATGGCAAAAAAAGCAAGCAGGTGCTGGAAAATATAAACTTCACCGTGGGCCGCGGCGAAAGGCTGGGGTTGCTGGGACGGAACGGCGCTGGAAAGAGCACGCTGATCAAGCTGTTGGGCGGGATCGAAATGCCCAGCGAGGGCCGGGTGCGCCGCGACATGACGATTTCTTGGCCGCTCGCGCTAACCGGCGGCTTTCAGGGTAGCCTGACCGGCTACGATAATGCGCGATTCATAGCCCGCATCTACGACCGCGAGTTCAGCGACGTGCGCGCCTTCGTCGAGGATTTTACCGAGCTGGGCCGGCAACTCAGCATGCCGATGAAGACCTACTCGTCGGGGATGAGGGCGCGATTGGCCTTTGCACTATCGCTGGCAATCGAATTCGACTGCTATCTGATCGACGAAGTCATTGCTGTCGGCGATCAGAATTTTGCGCGCAAATGCCAGCATGAGCTGTTCGAAAAACGCGCCGACCGCGCGATAATCCTGGCTTCGCATAACACCGATGTGGTGAGCAATCTGTGCCATCAGGCGCTGGTGCTCGACCATGGCCGCGGGACGATCTATCAGGATGTCCATGAGGCGATAGCGACGTACAACGAGCTATAGTGGTCACGCCCAGCGAAATCCGGTCGCCGCTATTGCCAACCAGACGCTACAGCCGCAACATGTAGCTTTCGTTGCTGCGGTCGAGATAGGGGTGGTGCAGCGGATCCATATAGGTTCGCGTGTCCCAGCGGGTCTGCAGTACGGCCAATTCGCGCCGGTAACGCTCCATATGTTCCGGGGCGAAATCCTTGCCGCGTGATTTGGATTCGTGGTGCACCAGCACCGCTTGCGGCACATAGACATTGCGCCAGCCCGCCTGTTCCAGTTTCAGGCACAGGTCGACATCATTGAAGGCAATCTGCAAGCTGACCTCATCCAGTCCGCCGACCGCTTCGAATTTGGCGCGGGAGACGACGAGGCAGGCGGCGGTGACTGCGCTGGCATAATGCGCGACATGGGCGCGGGCGAAATAGCCGGGGTCGTCGTCTCGCTGGAACCGGTGGGCATGCCCGGCGGCTTCGCCGATCCCGACGACCACCCCGGCATGCTGGATCGTGCCATCGCCATACAACAGCTTGGCCCCGGCTGCGCCGATATGGGGCCTGACCGCCTGGCGCATCAGTTCGGTCAGCCAACCGCCACTCAGCACCTCGGTGTCGTTGTTAAGCAGGCAGAGATAGGCACCGCGCGCGTGGATGGCGGCAAAATTGTTGATCGCGGCATAATTGTATGGGTGGTCGTAAGCCAGCACGCGCACCTGCGGATGCTGGGCAATGCGACCGAGATAGCTGAGTGTTTCGGACTCGACGCTGCCGTTATCGACGATCAGCACCTCGAACGGGCGGTAATCGGTGGCGTTCAGCACGCTGGTCACACAGGCGTTCAGCAATTTGGCATGGTCACGGGTCGGCACGATAATACTGACCAGCGGCAATTCGTCGGGCAGGGGCCATGCAACCGTGACGGTGCCGAACGGACCGGCCTTTGCGGCGGCGCCCCGATCGGCGAGATGAGCGTTGACTGCCTCAAGCTGAGCCGCCTGATCATGGCGTTCCGGCACGCGCAGGGCATGGCTCTGCACATGAGGAATATGCAGGATTTGGGCGCCTTCCGCAGCCGTCACCGCCAGCAGCAGCGCATAGCTTGCCGCGCTGGCCAAACCGGGCACGATCGGCAAGGCGCGGCGGGCGTCATCGGTGCGGACGATGCAGGCCCCCGACAGATAATCCTGCGCGAAGAACATCTCGGCATTCCAGCGCGGCTTGAACCACGGTTTGAACCGTTGGCCGCGCGCGTCGATGTAGTCGTGATCGCCATAGACAACGCTGGCGTCGGGCGCGGACTGCAAGGCTTCGACATAGCGAAACAAGGCGCTGGGCGGCAGGATAAAATCGCCGGGCAGCGCCAGGATATAGGCCCCGCTGGCCTGTCCGATACCCAGTGTCAGCGCGTCTGCCGGGTTGTCCGTGCGTTGCGTAACGGTAACCAGCCGTCCGCCATAGTCGTCCGTGACCGGTTCGCTATCGACGCCGGGAACCATCACCAGTTCCCAATCCGGGTAGCGCTGGGCGCTGATCGAAGCGAGGATTCGCGCCAGAACAACGCCGTCCGGCACGTCGCTCAGGTGCAGGATGATCGAGATGCGCGGGCGTAGCTGCCAGCCCGCGACAGAAGCGTCCGCTTGTACCGCTTCATTGGCCTCGCGCTCGGTGGTGGCGATCCACATGGGGTAGGCGAAAGGCGATTGCCGCGCGACCATGCGCAGGCGGTTGCGTGCGCGCACCTTGCGACCGGTGCACCACCAGTACATCGCCACGATCGCGTCCTGTGGTTTCCAGAACAGCGTGCGCAGATACGCGATATAGAAATTCATCAAATCTCGATTTTGAAAAAGTCCGACCAGATCGCGCGCTGCATAGTCCCGGTATCGTGGTGAGACAATGACTGGGCGGCAGTCGCGGCCATGTCTGCCAGTTGCCGCCGCTGCGCCACGGCCTGCGCCAGCGCCCCGGCCCAGCAGGCAGGATCACCCGGCGCCAGGATTGCGCCATTGCCGGCCATGCGTGCGGGCGGCCAATCCTGCGGGTACACGCCGACTGCTCCGGCGATGGCGTGTTCGAACAGCTTATTGCATGAACGGGCGCGGTCGAAGCGGCTGGCGGTCAGCGGGTATAGCGCCAGATGAAAACGGGCATGGCGGAGCCAGCGGCAGTAGCCCGACCAGTTGCGCGGGGCCAGGCGGCGCGCGCGGGGGTGTGCTTCCAGCGCCGCACTGACCATCTGGGCGGCGACATAGGTGAAGCTGATTGCATCGTCCCGGTCGAGCAGCGCGGTCACGGCGGGGGCGATGGCGCAGAGGCCACCGTGGTGACTGCCGCTGCCGAGGTGGGCGATGCGCAGTTCGCCGCCTTGCTCCAACCCCGCGAAATGGCGCTGATCCGCCAGCGGCAGCGTCCAATGCGGGTCTATGCGCTGGACAGAAGTCCGGTGGGCCAGCCCGTCTGCCAGCACATCCGAAGCCGCGACCAGCAAATCGGCCCGTGCGATCAGCGGCTGGTGCCAGGTGGTATCGAAACTGGCAAGGCGCTGGCGGTAGTGATCGGGCAGGCCGGAGCTGTCCGCTGCGCCCGCGATATCGTCATCGACAATATAGGCGAGCCGCCCCGGCCAGCCCAGCGCGGCCCGCATCACTTCTGGCGTGTCGCTGCGCACCAGCAGCATAGCGTCGCCATGGACGAAGCAATTCAGGCCCTTTGCCGTTATCGGCGCGCGTTTCCAAGCCTCGGCAACGCGGTGCCCGCAGGCGTTCAGGAAGAAAAGATCGGTGGAGGGCAGGCGCTGCGGTCGGCGCAATTTGCGCAGCAGAGCCTTCATGGTTGCGGTTCCTCGTGGCGATTTCGCCGCGCCTGGGCAACATGGGCTATCGCCTGTTCCGCCTGCCAGATATTGCCCGTGACCGGATCGACATAACGCGCCTGGCCGACCAGCGCGGCGTGGACCAGTGCTTCCAGGCTTGCCGCTCCGCGCCGCACCGGCGGTCGCAGATCGTCCTCGGTCAGGCCCCAGCCAGCATAGAACGGCATCCCGAAACACCGCATAGGCTTGCCCCACAACAGCGCTTCGAAGCCCATCAGCGAGGTGACCGCATAGACCTTGTCGGCGCACCGCAACAGGCTGGCGGCATGGCAATCGCTGCCGATCACGGTGAGGCGGGGATCGGCCAGCAAGTCAGCCGCCAGCCAGCCGCGCCGGGCGTGCGAAAAGACATCGGGATGCACTTTTACGACGACAGAGCTGTTCGGATTTTCCGCCAGCGCCGCGTCCAGCATGGCGCGAAAACTGGACTGATCGGCCAGGCCCAGCGCGACCGACAAATCGCCCCAGGTCTGATCGACGACCAATACATAGCGCGGGGGCAATGGGCCCGCATAATCGGGGGAGTGATTGTATTTGGAGATCGCGCCAGCCTGCCACGAAGCCGTCAACGCGCGCGCACGCGCGGCCTGCGCGCCATCCACCCCGGCGGCAATCGCGGTTTCCATCGCGGACGCGGCAGTGGCGTCATAATAGACGCCCAGACCATCGACGATCAGCGACAGCGGCGGATCGTGGCGGGCGACGCCGCGGATAAAGCCATCCTCCAGCAACGCCACCGGGCGGCCCAGCCATCGTGCCCAGCGTTCTGCCCGATGGCCCGATCGCTTGCGCCCCCAACCGGCGACGGCGCGCGGCGTATCGTCCAGAAACCGGGCGAGGTGGGGCAGGCGGGCAATCGTCAGGTTCGCCGGGATCACCATGTCAGCCAACGGCAAATCGAGATGGGATCCGGGCTCTGCATGGCTGGCCCGGCGGATAGCACGCGATACGGGTGCTGTATGCGGTTTTGTGGGTCCGGCGCGCCGAAACCTGCGCGCAGTCAGGGTGCTTCGCCCCGGAACTTCAGAAACCTGCTCCGTCCGGCCAGTCGGGCGCCGCCAGCCCCAAGAGTTTGAACAGCGTGCCCATCTGGTCGACATCGGTTAAACGCGCCAGCGCCGCCGCGACCGCTGCGGCGTGATCGGGCACGGCGCGGGTCAGCGCATTTGCGCGCTCCGCGATGCCCAGCGCCTGCAGGAACGCGCCTTGTTCCACTGTCCCCAGCCAGCGCGCGCCAGCCGCCTGCGCCACTTCGGCCAGCGCGGCGAAATCCACCAGTGCGGTCAAATCCGCCCCACCCGGATCGGTGAAAGGATCGACGCGGGCGTGCGCATGCACCGCTTGCAGGCTCGATCCGGTGGCGGGCACGGTATAGCCATAATCGATGAACAGCGCCGCGCCGCCCTGCGCCGCCAGCCGTTGCGCCACCGACTGCACCGCCGTCGCTGCGCCGGGACAGGTTTCGATGATCATGCCGGGGGCGGCGTCACGGCGCTCTGCCGGCACGGCGGCGTCCATGGGCCGGTCACCGGCAATCGCCATGAAGCGCCCGTCGCGATGCGCCACCATGCGTTCACGCCAGCCGCCCTGTGTCATTACCAACTGGCGCACGGGGAGCGCATCCAGAAATTCATTGGCAACCACCAGCAACGGGCCGTCCTCGGGCAGGGTGGCGAGATCGTCATGCCAGCGCGCCTGAGGCAGCAATATGCGCTGGACGGCGCGCAAGGTGGGCGATGTTTCGACCAGATGCACCGTCGGTTCCAGCCCAAAGCGCGCTGCCGCCGCCAGTGCATCGCGCGCCAGCGTCCCGCGCCCCGGCCCGGCCTCGACGTAATGGACAGGAGCCGGGCGGCCGGCCCTGATCCAGATATCGGCCAGCCAGATGCCGATCAGCTCACCGAACATCTGGCTGATTTCGGGGGCGGTGATGAAATCGCCCGCCGCCCCCAGCGGGTCGCGCGTGCTGTAATAATGCGCGGTGGCCTCGCCCATGTATTGCATGACGCTGATCGGACCAGTGACGGCGATCAGCCGCGCCAGCCGATCGCGCAATACTCCGTTCATGGGGCAGGGGATCCGCATTTGGCCGACGCGACAGGGCAGCCGCTTTTCCCCTCCCGCTTGCGTGAGGGCGATACCCTTCTATCCCCCTCCCGCTTGCGGGAGGGGAGAAGAAAAGTGCGATTGCCCCCGTTCATACCGGCCCCTCCTTCCCTATGCCGACACAGGCGCAACGCTCCCCAGTGGCGGGCGCAATACCGCGCGGGCGATGAAGAACAGCCCGATCACCATCATCGGCACGGTCAGCCATTGGCCCATCGACAGGCCGGTGCGCGCGGCGAAATCCTCCAACTGGGCGTCGGGTTCGCGAAAGAATTCCACGGTAAAGCGCGCCAGCCCATAGCCCAGCGTAAAGATGCCGACGAGCAAGCCCGGCCGCCAGCGGGCGCGGGTTTTCCAGAACAGCGTCAACAGCACGACTGCCAGTAGCGCGCCTTCCAATGCCGCTTCATACAGCTGGCTGGGGTGGCGCGGCTCGCTGCCCGCGCCGGGAAATATCATCGCCCATGGCACGTCCGGCCCGGCAACGCGGCCCCATAATTCGCCGTTGATGAAATTGGCCAAACGTCCGAACAACAGCCCAAAAGGCACGCAAACCGCAACATAATCGCACGTCCGCACGAATGAGATGCCTGCGCGCCGCGTGACCCAGGTGATCGCCAGGACCACGCCGATCAGGCCGCCGTGAAAACTCATCCCGCCTTCCCATAGTTTCAACAGTTCGAGCGGATGGGTGAGCAATTGCGGGCCGTAAAACACGGCATAGCCGAGCCGTCCGCCCAGAATGATCCCCAGCGTGCACCAGAAGAACAGATCATCGACATGGCGCTGCGCCATCGGCGCGCCGGGCTGGCGGATCATCCGCAACATGTGCCAATAGCCGACGATGATCCCCGCCAGATAGGCCAGCGAATAATAGCGCAGCGTGAAAAACCCCAGGTCGATGCCCCGCTTGAGGCCGAGATCGGCCCAGTTGACAGGCTGGTGTACTGCGCTGGCGGCAGCCAATAGGGACAGGAACAGCATGACCTCCTAAAAATCTCCGGCCCGCAATTCTGCGCAGCCCGGCAGCGCGGCTTGTATCAACGAGTTCGGGCAAGTGTAAGAGTTCTGACTCGAAACTCGCGAAAGAGCGAGTTTCGAAGTCGGCACCAGCCCCGGAAATTCCCCCTCGAATACACCGGTGAAAGCGCGCTATCGCCGCGCTCGGTTTGACTATAATGACCCGGCATGAATACCCCCAGCATTGCCAATCCCCCTTTGCGCATTCCCAACCAGCGCGCCGTCATCGACCGCCGGATGCTATCCGACGCCATCCAGCAGGCCGTTGCCGCAAGCGAAGCCAAAAAGCGGGTGGGCACAACCCCGGCACGCGCGCAAATTGTCGAATTGCTGCGCGACGCGCTGGCACAGGGCCGCGCCGAAATTGCCCGCAGGCTGGGCGAGCGACCGACCGCGGGCCACGATTGTGCCGAAGCTCAGGCATTTCTGGTCGATCAATTGCTGCGCGTCATCCATGACCATGTCGTCACCAACGTCTATCCCCGCAGCAATCGTTCCACTGGCGAACGGCTGACGATCATGGCGGTGGGCGGCTATGGCCGGGGCGAAATGGCGCCTCATTCCGACGTCGATGTCGCCTTCATCACCCCCATCAAACAAACGCCATGGTGCGAACAGGTGATCGAGGCGATGCTCTATTTCCTGTGGGACCTGGCGCTGAAGATCGGCCATTCCAGCCGCTCGCTGGATGAGATGGTGCGGATGAGCCGGGGCGACCTGACCATTCGTACCGCGATGCTGGAAGGGCGCTACGTGTGGGGCGATCAGCCCCTGTACGAGGAGGCGCAAAAGCGGTTCTGGGCCGACGTGGTGGCTGGCAGCGAGCGGCAATTCGTCGCCGAGAAAATGGCGGAACGCGCCGATCGCCACAAGCGGCAAGGCGACAGTCGTTACGTCGTCGAGCCCAATGTCAAGGAAGGCAAGGGGGGCTTGCGCGACCTCCACACGCTGTACTGGATCGGCAAATATATCCACAAGGTGCACACGCCCGCTCAACTGGTCGATGTCGGGCTGCTGACTGCGGACGAATATCGCGCCTTTCGCCGCGCCGAGAATTTCTTCTGGGCGGTGCGTTGCCATCTCCATCTGCTGACCAACCGCGCCGAGGATCGGCTGACCTTCGACCTGCAACGGGCGGTCGCGGCGCGCATGAATTTCTCCGACCGGCCGGGCAAAAGCGCGGTCGAGCGGTTCATGCAGTTCTTTTTCCTCCAGGCCAAACAGGTCGGCAGTCTCACCGGGGTGTTCCTGGCCCAGCTCGACGAACAATTTGCCAAAAAACAGCGGCGCGGTCCGGTGGCCAGGTTCCGGGCGCGCGCACGCAGTCTCAAGGGCTACCGCATCGAGCGCGGGTGGATCGCCGCGCCCAGCGATGAGTGGTTTACCGAGGCGCCGATCCGCCTGCTCGAAATCTTTGTGCTGGCCGACAGCGAACGGCTGGAAATTCATCCGGCAACGATGCGCATGATCACGCGCGACGCGCGGCTGGTCGATGGCGGCCTGCGCCGCAATCCCGCCGCCAACGCGCTGTTCATGGAATTGCTGACCAGCCGGGGCGACCCCGAATCAGTGCTGCGCTGGCTGAACGAGGCCGGGATATTCGGGCGCTTCGTGTCCGAATTCGGGCGCGTCAACGCGCAGATGCAGTTCGACATGTATCACCATTATACGGTGGACGAGCACACCATCCGCGCCATCGGCTTGCTCGCGCAGATCGAAAACGGCGCGCTGGCCAAGGATCATCCACTGGCCTGGGACATCATCGGCAAGGTACAATCGCGCCGCGCGCTCTACGTTTCGGTGCTGCTGCATGACATTGCCAAGGGGCGCGGTGGCGATCACTCGGTCCTGGGCGCCGAAATCGCGCTGAAATTATGCCCTCGCCTGGGGCTGGACGAGGCGGAAACCCAGACCGTGAGCTGGCTGGTGCGCTATCATCTGTTGATGAGCGACACCGCGATGAAACGCGATCTGGCCGATTGGAAAACCATCGCCGACTTCATCGCCGTGGTGGAAACGCTTGACCGGCTGCGGCAGTTGACCCTGCTGACGATCGTCGACATCCGCGCGGTCGGCCCCGGCGTGTGGAACAGCTGGAAACGCCAGTTGCTGACCGAATTGTTCCACGCTGCCGAGGAACGGTTGCGGCTGGGTCATGCCCAGCACGGCCGCGCCCAGCGCGTGGCGGCCAAGAAGGACGCGGTGGCGCGGCGGCTTGGCCCCAAATCCGCGCTGGTCGAGCAGTTCAGCCGCCAACTCGGCGATAGCTACTGGATCGCCGAGAGCGAGGACGTCATCGCGCTGAACCTGATCCAGATGGCCGCGGCTGACGGCGCGCCGCTGACCGTCACCACCGAATATGATGCGGTGCGCGGCGCGACCCTGGTGATGGTGCTGGCGGCTGACCACCCCGGCCTGTTCTATCGCATCGCCGGGGGGATTCATCTGGCTGGCGGCAACATCATCGACGCCCGCATCCACACCGCTCACAACGGCATGGCGGTCGATAATTTCCTGGTCCTGGACCCGCTGGGCCGACCATTTTCCGAAAGCGGCCAGTTGGAACGGTTGCACACCGCCATCGCCGACGCGCTGTCGAACCGGACTAAAATGCAGCCGCAACTGGCGGCACGCCCACTGGCCCGCCCCCGTGCCGACGCCTTCGAGGTGCGCCCGCGTTGCGATTTCGACAACAAGGCCTCGCAGCGCTTCACCGTCATCGAAATCGCGTCGCGCGATCGCCCGGCGCTGCTGAACCGGCTTGCCCGCGCCTTGTTCGATTCGCGCCTGATCGTCCATTCGGCCCATATCGCCACCTATGGCGAGCGGGCGGTCGATGTGTTTTACGTCACCGACCTGTTCGGCGACAAAATCGACGCATCCGCCCGGTTGAAGGCAATAGAAAAACGCCTGCTCGACGCGGCGGGCGAGGAGAAAGCGGCAGGGGCAAGTTTTACCCCGGCGTGAGTCGGGACAGAGCCGAAAACAAGGACTCTAATTCCCAATCCCAGCCGCCGCCAACAGTGCCTCGGTGCTGGCATCGAAACTCGCATCGCCCTTTTCGATCTGTTTGGCGATGTCCTTGCCCAGTTCCACGCCGAACTGGTCAAAGGGATTGATCCCCAGCAACACCGCATTGGCAAAGGTGCGATGCTCGTGGAAGGCGATCAGCGCGCCCAGAGTAGCGGGGTTCAGATCATCGACCAGCATCGTCGCGCTGGGGCGATTGCCGGGATAGCAGCGGGCCGGGTCGGGCGCCTGCTTGCCCGCCATCAACGCCGCCCCTTGGGCAAAGCAGTTCATCAACAGGATGCGGTGATGCGCCGGATCAAGATCGTCGCCCGGCGCGATGGCAGCGATGAAATCCACCGGCACCACCACCGTGCCCTGATGCAGCAGTTGAAACACCGCATGCTGGGCATCGGTGCCGACCCCGCCCCAGGTGATCGGCGCCGAGGGCCCCGTCAGTGGCGCGCCATTGACGGTGACGCTCTTGCCGTTCGATTCCATTTCCAACTGTTGCAGATAAGACGGCAACAACCGCATGCGTTCGTCATAGGCAAAGCAGGCGCGGGTCTGGCAACCCAGCAGATGGGTGTAATAAAGATCGGCAAAGGCGGCGCGCAGGCAGAGATTGGCGGCATCATCGGTGTCGCGGAAATGGCGATCGACGGTCGCCGCGCCTTCCAGCAATTCGGCGAAACCGTCGGGTCCGATCGCCATCGACACCGGAAAGCCGATTGACGACCATAGCGAATAGCGCCCGCCCACGCCTTCATTGAAGGGCAGCACGCGGGTTTCATCGACGCCCCACGCCACCGCCTTTTCAGGCGCGGCGGTCAGCGCGATGACGCGGCCAAACGGATCCCCCACGCCATTTTCGCCCAGCCACGCCAGCGCGCTGGTGGCATTGGTCAGCGTCTCGATGGTGGTGAAGGTTTTGGACGCCACCGCGATCAAGGTCGTGGCCGGATCGCAGGCCGCACAGGCCGCTTCCAGCGCGCAGCCGTCGATGTTGGAAACGACGTGGACATCGACTATCGCGCCATCACGAGTGAGCGCGTCGATGGCCAGCGCCGGACCCAGCGCCGATCCGCCGATGCCGATGTGGATCAGGTGCTTGACCTCGCCCAGCACCCCGCCGTGAATTGCCCCGACCAGCGCCGCCATCCGGGCGTGCAACGCCTGCGCTTCTTCCACCGAGGTTTCCTTGCCCACCCCGCGCTGGGCGGTATGTTCCGCTGGGCGTCCTTCCGTGACATTGACGATATCGCCTGCAAATAACGCCGCGCGCCGCCCGGCAAAATCCATCGCCGCAGCCAGTTCCTCGAACGTCGCAATATGCGCGGCATCGAGATGGGTTTTCGACCAGTCGAACAAAATCCCGCCGTGGGGCGGTAATTCAAGCCGCGCCGAGAGCGCGCCAGCGCGGCTGGCCGAACCGGCAAACAATTGTGCCAGCGTTGGCTTGGGCAGCGCCTTCAGTCGTTCCCACAAGGCTGCCGCTTGGTCCGTCATAGCTCAATACCTCTGTTGTGGCTGTTTTGCCCAAGATTGCCAATCGCCGCTGGCTCTCGTATGCCCGCCCGCGACTGACTGGCCAAGTAGGTTTGGCTGGCCAAGTGTGCATTGCAGCGTAAAGCGTCATCCGGCATCCCGACGGTGTAAACCTCTCGCGATGCGCCCGTGACGTTCGGCCGCCGCGCGCGACGCTTGGACCCGAACGCCCGGATATGCCCGGAAAATATGGACTTGCAATGACCAAATTCGATCCCGATGCCCGCAGCGCAGGCACCACGACAAAGCCTGCAAAAAAGGAGGACAGCTTTGTGGTCTTCCTGATCAAGCTGGTGGTGATCGTGGTGATTTTCCGCAGCTTCATCTTTTCGCCATTCAACATCCCCAGCGAATCGATGCAGCCGCGGCTGGTCGATGGCGATTATCTGCTCGCGGCGAAATGGCCCTATGGCTATTCCAGCTATTCGCTGCCGTTCAGTGCGCCGCTGCTGCCGAACCGCATCCTGCCGCACCAGCCCCAGCGCGGCGACGTGGTCATTTTCAAAGCGCCGCCGACCAACGATGTCGATTACATCAAGCGGGTGATTGGCTTGCCGGGCGACACCGTGCAGATGGTGGGCGGGGTGCTCCACCTTAACGGACAAGCCATCCCCAAGGTGCGGGTAGCCGATTTCGAGGTGGCCGTTTCGCCCAATACCCATTGTTATTCGCCCGAATTCGAGGTGCAGAAGCCCGGCGGCGAGACGGTCTGCCATTATCCGCGCTTTACCGAGACGCTGCCCGGCGGCAAATCCTATCAGGTGCTGGATCTGGGCCATACCCCGCAGGACGATACCCAGCCAGTGATCGTGCCCGAGGGCGATCTGTTCATGATGGGCGACAATCGCGACAATTCGATGGACAGCCGCTTTCCCGCCGTCGCCGGGGAAGGCATCGGCCTGGTTCCGCAGGATAATCTGGTTGGCCGGGCAACGCTGATGATGTGGTCCACCGATGGCTCGGTGGTGTGGTATGAGCCGTGGACATGGCTGACCGCGACGCGGTGGAACCGGATTGGTGGCACCTTTTGAGTGAAGTGGGACTTCCTGCCGAAACCCGCAGCTTTCTCGAAGGGTTAACGGGCGAGGCATTGACGGATGCTACCGCTCAGGCGCTGTGGCTGGAGGCGCTGACCCATGGCAGCACCGGGCAGGACCGCGATTACCAGCGGCTGGAATTTCTCGGCGACCGGGTGCTGGGGCTGGTCATTGCCGAATGGCTGCATGAAACCGTGCCGGGCAAGGAAGGCCAGTTGTCGCAACGGCTCAATGCCCTGGTCGCCCGCAGTATGTGCGCCGAAGTCGCGCGCCGCTGCGGATTGGGCCCGCATATGCGGCTGGGCAAACAGGCGCGCGACGATGGCGGCGCCGACAGCGACAATATTCTGGGCGATGTGCTGGAGGCACTGGTCGGCGCGGCGTTCCTGACTTTGGGGTTCGATGCCGCGCGGCTGATGGTGCGCAGGCTGTGGGCCGATGCCGTGGCCGGAAAGGCTGGCCATGCCAAGCATCCCAAGTCGGCGTTGCAGGAATGGGCCGCCGGAAATCGCCGCAAAATGCCCGAGTACCGGATAATCTCGCGCGACGGTCCCGACCATGCCGCGCATTTCACGGTGGCCGTGGCGATCAAGGGGGTGGGCGAGGCCGAGGCCACCGGGCACAGCAAGCAGGAGGCAGAAACCGCCGCCGCACAAGCTTTCCTGGAGAATTTTGGATGACTGAAGAAGCATTTTCCGGGGCAACAGCCTGCGGTGTCGTCGCGGTGATCGGCGCTCCTAACGCGGGCAAGTCCACGCTGGTCAATGCGCTGGTCGGCCAGAAAGTGGCGATCGTCTCGGCCAAGGCGCAGACCACCCGCGCGCGGCTGATGGGCATCGCGCTTGCCGAATGCGGCGACACGAAAGTCCAGATCATCCTCGCCGATACCCCGGGCATTTTCGAGCCGCGCCGCCGCCTCGATCGCGCCATGGTCGCCGCCGCGTGGGAGGGAACCAGCGAGGCAGAGGTGGTGTTGCTGGTCATCGACGCGCGCAAAAAACGCCTGGACGATCTGGAACCGATTTTGGAATCGCTGCGCAGCCGCCCTGAACGCAAGCTGCTGGTGCTCAACAAGGTCGATCAATGCGTGAAGGAAAAGCTGCTGGCGCAGGCGCAGGCCTTCGGCGAAATGGCGCTGTTCGACGAGATTTTCTTCGTGTCGGCGCTGACCGGCGACGGCGTGCCCGAATTGAAGGCGCATCTGGCAAAGGCGATGCCGTCCGGCCCCTGGCACTTTCCCGAGGATCAGGTGTCCGACGCCAGCGAACGCCTGCTGGCCTGCGAGATCACCCGCGAACAGCTTTACCGCCAGCTTCACGACGAATTGCCGTATGACAGCACGGTGCGGCCTGAAAGCTATGCCCTGCGCAAGGACGGCAGCCTGGAAATTCACCAGCAGATCGTCATCGCCCGCGACAGCCAGAAAAGCATCGTGCTGGGCAAGGGCGGTGCCCGCATCAAGGCGATCGGTGAGGCATCGCGCAAGGAACTTGGCGAATTGCTCGGCGTCACCGTGCATCTGTTCATCCACGTCAAGGTCGATGAAAACTGGGCCGAAGCCAAGGAGATCTACGAGGAAATCGGTCTCGACTGGGTCCGCTGAGTGATGGGTTCAAGGCCAGTCGCAGCGCCTTTTCAGCCGGGCCGCCAGCGCGATTTCTGGGCGATCATGGCGGTCGCGCTGGTGTTTCGGCTGATCCTGTCAACGCAAGCCATCGTCCACCAACCCGACGAAGTGTGGCAATATCTGGAACCGGCCTACGGCCTGGTCACCGGTCGCTGGATCGTCGCCTGGGAATTTCACTCGGTCATCCGTGGCTGGCTGGTGCCGATGATGTTGTATCCCGTCGTCGCGCTGGGTCATTTTGTCGCGCCCACCAGCCAGTTTCATATCTGGCTGGTGCGGCTGGTGCTGTCGGTGCTGTCGCTGGGTGTCGTCGCCGCCTGTTACCAACTGGGCAGCCGGGTCAGCCGCCAGCATGGGCTGATGGCGGGCTGGGTCGCGGCGATCTGGACCGAAATTTTCTATTTCGCGCCGCGCTCCTCGGGCGAAGCCATCGCCGTGTCGTTGCTGATGCCCGCCATCGCCTTGCTTTACCGGCTGCGTGAGCGTCCCGATTTTCGCATCGCGGTCGCCGCTGGCTGCCTGCTGGTGCTGGGCGCCATCGTCCGGTTCCAGTATTTGCCGGCGGTTGCGCTGATCGCGGCGGGCAGCGGCTGGGGCGGGCATTGGGCGGGGGATCGGGGCCGCAGGCTGTGGTTGCCGTTGCTGCTGGGCAATGGCGTGGCGCTGGCGATGGGCGGCATGGCCGATATGCTGGGCGGACAACGGCCCTTTTTGTGGATCTACACCAATTACACCATCAACATGGCGCAACAGCGCAGCGCGTTGTTCGGGACCATGGCGCCGGGCTGGTACATCAGCCAGATCCTGACGACCTGGGGCTGGTGCAGCCTGGTCCTGGTCCCTTCGGTCATCGTCGGGGTGCGGCGATTTCCGCTGCTGCTGGCAGCGGCGCTGGTCATCATCGCGGTGCACATGCTGGTGCCGCACAAGGAATATCGCTTCGTGCTGCTGGCGGTGGTCCTGCTGGTGCTGCTGGCGGCGGTCGGATCGGTCGATGTGGCGCAATGGTTGGTCCAGCGCTATCCGCGATACCGCAAGATGATGATGGCGATGCTGGGCGGCGTGTGGCTGGCGATGTCGGTGACGGTCGCGGTTTGCAATCCGTTCGTCACCTATTGGGGCCGGGGGCGATCGTCGATTACCACCCTGGCAGAGGCTGGCCAGCGCCCCGATATCTGCGGGCTCGCCTATTTCCTGACGCCATCGCAGCCGCGCGCCGCCTATGTCTATTTCAACCGGAACCTGCCGATCCTGCTGTTCGAAGGGCCGATTGCCGGGGCGGCGGCGACCGCTAACCAGCAGCGTTTCAATGTCATCATTGCGCCGCGACTGGCCGAAGCGTCGCTGTCGCGCGCCTATCGGCTGGACCACTGCATGCCCGCCAACAAACCCGCCGCGAAACAGCAAAACTGCACTTACGTGCGCCCCGGCATGTGCAGCGGCGGCGCGGGCGATTTTGACTATAACGCCGTGCTGACCAGGCTGGGCCATTGATGCAGCGCGCGTCAAACCGAACCGTGATGGCCCCTGTGCTGGCGGTGCTGCTTGCCTGCTGCCACCGGATCAGCGCGCCGCAGCGCCATGAGCCGGACCCGCTGGCTGTGTGCGGCACCCCGGCGGCGCTGAACCTGGCGCTGGCTGGCGAACTGGCACGCGCCCACCCGCCAGAAGCGTCACCGCTGGGCCGATGTGTAGCCGATGCCGCCAACCGGGGCAGCGACGCCGCCGCCATGCTGCTGGCGGATGTTTATCGCCGTGCGCTATCCGGTGTGTCGGGCGGCGGTGCTGTGGCTCTGCGCCTCGACTTGTTCGGGCGTTACGTCGGCTGGTTACGCGTCGCTGGCGAGCGAGGCTATGCTCCGGCGCAATTGCTGCTGGCGCAAGCGATCGACAGCACCGCTTACGGCGCCATGCCCGATAACGCGTTTGCCTGGTATCAGGCAGCGGGCGAAGCGGGCAATAACGCGGCTCTGGCGGCGATCGGTACGGCCTATAGCAAGGGCCGCATCCCGGACGAGCGGCTCTACGACCTCAGAAACTGGCTGTCGTCAAGAGGTCGCCAAAGCCCCGGCGAACGTCAATTGCAGCGCCTGCTCGCCAAGCCACCAGCCAGCGCGCCGCCGGGTTGAGCGTGTTTCCGTCAATCCGAATCGCCAACCAAACCCGTCTACCCTGAGCTTGATCGGAGCCTGTCCTGAGCCTGTCGAAGGGGGCTGCATTTCTTCTTGAGGCTGGGCGCAGCGCACGAAGAAAGGACAGTGCTTCGACAAGCTCAGCACGGACGGGGTGTGGCGCAGATATAGCGCACGTCTTCTACCTCACGCCGCTGCCGTTTTCGTCGCCTTCTTCGCAGCAGGCTTCTTCGCAGCAGGCTTTTTAACCGCAATTTTTTTACCCTCGGTGGCGGCCTTGGCAGGCGCTTTCGCGGGTGCCTTTTTCCGGCCCTTGGCTTTGCCTTTGGCCGGGCCTTTCGCGGCTCGTTCGTCGATCAGCACGATCGCGGCTTCGGCGGTCAGCGTTTCGGGTTCGGTGCCACGCGGCAGGGTGGCGTTGGTGGTGCCATCGGTCACATAGGGTCCATAGCGGCCAGCCATCAGCTTCATTTCGCCGCCGCTGACGGGGTGCGGCCCGAAAACATTCAGCGGCTCGGCGGGGGCCCGTGTGCCGCGCCCGCCACCCGCCGCCGCTTCGGCCAGCTTGACCACCGCAGAGTTCATGCCAGTGTCGAACACTTCGCTGGTCGCGCGCAGCTTGGCATATTTGCCGTCATACGCAAGGTATGGCCCGTAACGACCGATGCTGGCGGTGATCGGCAAGCCGCTTTCGGGATGCAGGCCGATTTCGCGCGGCAATGCCAGCAGTTTCACCGCCCAGTCCAGCGACAGTTCGCCGCCCGCTGCCACATCCTTGGGGATCGACGAACGCTTGGCCTCCTTGCCCTCGCCCATCTGGATATAGGGGCCGAAACGCCCGACCTTGCGGGTTATAGCCTCGCCGGTTTCCGGATGCTTGCCCAATTCGCCATCTTCGCCGCCATCGGCGCTGCCGCCAGTCTGCGCGAACTTGCGGGTGAATTTGCATTCGGGATAATTGTTGCAGGCGATAAAGGCGCCATAGCGGCCCCCGCGCAGGGCCAGCCGCCCAGTGCCGCATTGCGGGCATTGGCGCGGATCGGAGCCATCATCCCGAGGCGGAAACAGGTAATCCGACAGGAATTCATCCAGCGCCTCGGTCACTTCGCTGGGCTTGCGCTCCATGACTTCATCGGATTTGGGCTTGAAATCGCGCCAGAAGGCTTCGAGGACAACGCGATAGGCCGCACGTCCGCCAGAGACTTCGTCGAGTTCGTCCTCCATCCCCGAGGTAAACTCATAGGCGACATAACGACCAAAGAATCGTTCGAGAAAAGCTGTCAGGAGTCGCCCGGATTCCTCTGCAAAGAAACGATTTTTCTCAACGCGGACGTAATCGCGGTCCTTCAGCACCTGCAAGGTCGAAGCATAGGTCGATGGGCGACCGATCCCCAGTTCCTCCAATCGCTTGACCAGGCTGGCCTCGGAAAAGCGCGGCGGTGGCTGGGTGAAATGCTGGCTGGCGTCGACGCCCTTTTTGACCGGGGTATCGCCCCTGGCCATGCTGGGCAGCAGGGTGCTGTCATCCTCTTCTGTGTCCTTGACCGCGCGGTCGTCGCGGCTTTCCTCATACACGGCCAGGAAACCGGGGAATTTGACCACTTGCCCGGTGGCGCGCAGTTCATGCAGCCCCGCCGGATCGCGCAGCGTCACCGTGGTGCGTTCCAGCGCGGCCGACGCCATCTGGCTGGCCAGCGCGCGTTTCCACACCAGTTCATAAAGCCGCGCCTCATCGCCGTTGCCGAATTTGTCGCGGGTGAATTCGGTCGGGCGGATCGCCTCATGCGCTTCCTGCGCGTTCTTGGCCTTGGTTTCGTAAATGCGCGGTTTTTCAGGCATGTAATGGCCAGAGTAACGGGTGTTTATGACCTTTCGCGCGGCATCGATCGCCGAATGGTCCATCTGCACGCCATCGGTGCGCATATAAGTGATCGCGCCTTGCTCATACAGGTTCTGCGCCACGCGCATGGTGTGCGCGGCGGAAAAACCCAGCTTGCGCGCGGCTTCCTGCTGCAAGGTCGAGGTCGTGAACGGCGGATAGGGATGGCGTTTCTGCGGCCTGGTATCGACCTCCTCGACCCGGAACACCGCACCCTCGACCGCTGCCTTGGCGTGCGCCGCAATGCCGGCTTCACCCAGGCTCAGCCGTTCCAGCTTCTGGCCGTCGAATTTGACCAGCTTTGCGGGAAATTCGCTGCCATGCTGCTCCAGCCGGGCGATCACCTGCCAGTATTCCTGCGGCTTGAACGCTTCGATTTCGCGCTCGCGCTCGACGATCAGGCGCAGCGCCACCGATTGCACCCGGCCCGCACTTTTCGCGCCCGGCAACTTGCGCCACAGGACCGGCGACAGCGTGAAACCGAACAGATAATCCAATGCCCGCCGCGCCAGATACGCATCGATCAGATCCTGATCCAACTCGCGCGGGTGCTGCATCGCGGTGGTCACCGCTTCTTTTGTTATGGCGTTGAAAGTGACCCGCTGGACATCCTTGGGCAGTGCCTTGCGCTTGGCCAGCAATTCGCGGACATGCCACGAGATCGCCTCGCCTTCACGGTCGGGATCGGTCGCCAGGATCAGGCGGGTCGCGGTCTTGGCGGCATCGGTGATTTCGCGCACACGGCTCAGCTTGTCGCCATACAGCTCCCAGTCCATCGCGAAACCCTCGTCGGGCCGCACGGACCCGTCCTTTGGCGGCAGATCGCGGATGTGGCCATAGGACGCCAGCACCTTGAAGTCCTTGCCCAGGTACTTCTCGATGGTTTTGGCCTTGGCCGGGGATTCGACGATGACAAGCTGCATGATGTTGAGGTTCGTCCCTTACGCGTATACGTGCGCGAGCTTGGCGAGTTCGCAGCGCCCGCGTCAACCCCTGCAATTTGGCCCTGCAATTCGGCCCTGCAATTTGGCCCCGCAATTTGGCCCAGCTATTCCGACAGGCTCACGCGGCCCCCGGCATGACGCTCTAGTCGTCCCGCCAGTTCCAGTTCGATCAATGCCAGTTGCACCCCCGGCCCGGCATCGCCGGTCTGGCGGATCAATTCATCGACCGACACCGGCGCGGTCGTCAACAGCGCGACGATATCGGCCAGCGCGGCGTCATCCTGGGCGGCCCCGCCAATCCAACTGGCCTCCTCGGCTTCCGCGACATAAGGATCGCTGCCGTCCTCGCGCAGATGCGAACGCGGCACCCCCCGAAAACTGGTGAGCAGTTCGATGACATCCTCGGCGCGCTGGACCAGCACGGCGCCGTCGCGGATCAACTGATTGCAGCCGTGGCTGCGTGGATCGAGGGGCGATCCGGGCACCGCCATCACTTCGCGCCCCAGTTCGCCCGCCAGCCGCGCGGTGATCAGCGACCCGGACTTGGGCGCCGCCTCCAGCACCAGCGTGCCTTCGGCGATCCCGGCGATGATGCGATTGCGGGCGGGAAAATGGCGCGCGATCGGCTCGGTGCCGGGGGGCATTTCGGTAAGCAGCAAGCCCTGTTCGGCGATCTCGTCCTGCAATTCGGCGTGATCGGGCGGATAAACGACATCGATCCCGCTGGCGATGACGGCGATGGTGCCGCCGCCGCCCGCCGCCACGCTAACGCGTGAGCCCAGCGCGCCGCGATGCGCCGCTGCATCGATGCCGCGCGCCAGCCCCGATACCACGGCATTGCCAGCCTCTGCCAGCGTGCGAGCAAATTCACGAGACAGCCGGATCGCTGCCGCCGATGCATTGCGCGCACCGACCAGCGCGACCGGGGTTCGTTGCGCCAGATCGCTGGTCCCGCGCGCGAACAGGATCGGCGGCGCGCCGTTGACCTGTCGCAACAACGCCGGATAATCGGGGGAATCGTGAAACAGATAGCGCGCGCCGCAATGCCCGGTCGCCACGATTTCGGCCGCGATGAGCGATTCGGGCGCGGCCCGATAGCCGCCACCGCGTCCCGTCCGGCCCCTGGCGGCCAAATCCGGCAGTGCCGCCAGCGCCGTCTGGCCCGAACCGAAACGGGCCAGCAACTGGCGATAGGTGACCGGGCCGATGTTGGGCGAACGGAGCAAGCGAATGCGGTCGAATGCGTCGTCATCCATACCAGAAGCCCATGCCGCTGCGGGTCATAGCGCCGATGGGCCGTCGCTGGCGGCGCTGCCAACTCTCGGCTCGGTGCCTTGCACTAGTCGGGAGATATTGGCGCGGTGCTGCCACAACACCAGCGCCGCCAGCCCGGCCAGCACAACGGCCATGCGGGGCTGCCCCATCGCCAAGGCGGTCAGCGGCGCCGCCAGTGCCGCGCTCATCCCCGAGGCCGAGGACACCCGGCAGACCTTCAGCACGATCAACCAAACCGCCGCACAAATCAGTCCCACCGGCCAGGCCAGCGCCAGGCAGACGCCCAGCAGCGTCGCCACGCCTTTGCCGCCCCGGAAACCCAGCCATACCGGAAAACAATGGCCCAGCAGCGCGCCGACCGCCGCTGCCAGCTCGGCGGGCGCGCCGCCAATATGCGCCATGACCAGCACCGCCGTCGCACCCTTGGCGGCGTCCAATACCAGGGTCGCCGCCGCCAGCCTCCTGCGCCCGGTGCGCAGGACATTGGTCGCGCCGATATTGCCCGAACCGATCTTGCGGATATCACCCGCGCCCGACAGATATCCCAGGATCAGTCCAAAGGGTATCGCGCCCAGCGCATACCCCAACACCAAGCCAGCGATAACCATCTGCGTCATGCCGGGGGGCCTATTCCTTTCCCCCCGCCCGGTAAATCGCCAAAGCTGTTCTTTTTGATATTGTCAGCTATCCCGACCCGCCTGCCTTGCTTATGCTTGATGATGGCACGACGCCACCAGGGCTTGGGGGAGGGAGGGATTCATTGCCGAATGCTGCGGAATATCCCTGCGTCGATCCTGCCGCGCCGGTTCTGCTGTTCGATTCTGGCGTGGGCGGGCTGACCGTTCTGGCGGCCCTGCGCCAAGTGCTGCCGCAAGCGCCGGTGATCTATGTCGCGGACAACGCCGGGCTGCCTTATGGCGACAAGACCGAGGCCCAGATCGCCGCTCGCGTGGCCGGGCTGCTCGGTCGCATGACCGAGCGGCTGCACCCCAGGCTGGTCTGTATCGCCTGCAACACCGCCTCGACGATCGCGCTGGGCATGGTTCGCGAGGTTCTGGAGGTCCCTGTGGTGGGCACCGTCCCCGCGATCAAGCCTGCGGCCGGGCTGAGCCGGACGGGGGTGATCGGACTGCTGGGCACCGAGGCGACCATCCGCCAGGCCTATGTCGACCGGCTGGAGCGGGAATTTGCGCGGGACAAGCGTTTGTTGCGCCATGCCGCGCCCGAACTCGTCGCTGCGGCAGAGCGCAAGCTGCGCGGTGAAGCTGTCGATCCGGGGATTTTTACCCGCGCCGCAGAGGGCCTGCGCAGCCAGCCGGGGGGCGAGGCGATCGATACGGTCGTGTTGGCCTGCACCCATTTTCCGCTGGTGACAGACGAACTGCAAGTCGCCTGTGGCCCCGGCGTCGCGCTGATCGATGGGGCCGCCGCCATCGCTGCGCGAATCGCGGATTTGACCACTTCGCAAATTTTTCGGCGTGATCGCCCCGATCTGGCACTGTTTACCCGCGGAGGCCCCGATCTCTTGCGGCTTTCACCTGCGCTCGCCACCTACGGGCTTGACCGGATAGAGGTATTCTGACGAAAGGTGCCGGGATTCATGATCTGGCTTATTTGACGAGGTTTTGGTTTTGACGAGGCGGCGGCGATGATCAACCGGTTCAACCGCTGGGTGCTGATGGCGATCATTGGGTTCGCGGTCCCATTCTGGTGGCTGCTGATCGACAGCGACCGTAGTGCTGCCCTGCCAAAGCCTGTCCACATCGCCGATTTGCGGGCGCTGGCCGCCAGCATTCCCGGCCAGCGGCCCACCGCCATTGCCGCTGCGCTGGTTGCGACCAGGCCCGTGGTCGGCGAGGTGTTCGCCGCCGGGATCGGCTTTCAGCAGCGGCATCTGGTGCGGATCACCTGGGTCTTGCCGGTGCCGGACAAAGGCCCGATCATCATCGACCCCGGCGTTGTCCCCGATGACCCGGACGAAGGTTTTTTCGAGAAAATCGATGGCGCCAAGCTGCGCCTGATCGGCGCCGAAACCAAGAACGCCAGCCTGATCCTGCGGACCGGTGGATCGATATCGCTGCTCTCCCAGGCAAGCAGTGCGGCGCAGGCATCGACCCGGCCTGCGTCCTTCACGACAGCGCAGGCGGTCGCTCCCGGCGTGGTGCTGATCCCCGCCCCTGGCCATGCGCCGGACACGCGGTTGATTTATGTCCAGCTTGCCGATGGCAGGGAATTCCTGTTTGCCGGCAACATCGCGCCGCTGTCGGAAAACTGGATCAAGCTGCGCCTGCGTTCGCATCTCGCCGCCATTTGGGGGCCGCGCCAGAATGACGATGAAACCCGTGCCTGGCTAAGTACCATTCGCCAGCTGCGCGCCGAGGCGCCGCGAATGAATATCGTGCCTGGCCATGATAATGTCTGGCTCACCCAACAGGTTGCGACGGGTGCGGTTGTACGATGGAAGCCCGAACCGGCATTATTCCCGTTGCCGGGCAAAACTGGCTGAAAACGTGACGGTGCGAAATTAAGCCAGCGTAAAGACGGGTACTGGTCACAAGCTATGGCTTGGAGTATGGCCCCGGCAAAGGGATTGGTTTGGACAGGGGGTTCGGTCACGAACCCGACAGCAAGGCGACGCTTTCGTGAATTACGACAAGGTTTTCGACGCCGCGATCGAGCGCCTCCACGCGGAAGGCCGCTACCGCGTTTTCATCGATATCCTGCGCAACAAGGGCGCCTATCCCAACGCGCGGTGCTTTGCCGGCCACAACGGCCCCAAGGACATCACCGTGTGGTGCTCGAACGACTATCTGGCGATGGGGCAGCATCCCAAGGTGATCGCCGCCATGGAAGAAGCGCTGCACGACGTCGGCGCCGGCAGCGGGGGTACGCGCAACATCGGCGGCAACACCCATTACCATGTCGATCTCGAGGCTGAACTGGCCGATCTCCACGGCAAGGACGGGGCGCTGCTGTTCACATCGGGCTATGTTTCCAACGACGCCACGCTGTCCACGCTGGCCAAGATCCTGCCCGGCTGCGTGATTTTTTCGGACGAACTCAATCACGCCAGCATGATCGCCGGCATTCGCAATTCGGGCGCTGAAAAAAAGGTGTGGCGGCATAACGACCTGGCCCATCTGGAAGAATTGCTGGCCGAAACCGATCCCGACCTGCCCAAGCTGATCGCGTTTGAAAGCGTCTATTCGATGGACGGCGATGTCGCCCCGATCCACGCGATCTGCGACCTTGCCGATAAATACAACGCGCTGACCTATATCGACGAAGTCCACGCCGTCGGCATGTACGGCCCGCGCGGCGGCGGCATCAGCGACCGCGACCAGGCCGCGCACCGCATCACCATCATCGAAGGCACGCTGGGCAAGGCATTCGGGGTGATGGGCGGCTATATCGCTGCCGATACACGGATCATCGACGTGATCCGAAGCTATGCTCCGGGCTTCATCTTCACCACCAGCCTGTCGCCGGTGCTGGTCGCGGGCGTGCTGGCCAGCGTGCGCCATCTGAAAAGCTCCTGCGTTGAGCGCGAGGCCCAGCAGGCCCATGCCGCGCTGCTTAAAAAATTGTTTGCCGATGCGGGGCTGCCGGTCATGCCCTCGACCACGCATATCGTGCCGCTGATGGTCGGCGATCCGGTCACCGCCAAGCGGATCAGCGATATCCTGCTTGCCGAATATGGCGTCTATGTGCAGCCGATCAATTTCCCAACGGTGCCGCGCGGCACCGAACGGCTGCGCTTCACCCCGGGCCCCGCGCATACCGCCGCCATGATGGAAACGCTGACCTCGGCGCTGGTGGAAATCTGGGACCGGCTGGACATGCGCAAGGCGGCCTGAGGGATCGAACGGAATGGCCTGTTGATCGCGCCCTTATCTGCTCCGTTCCGTCTATGCTGAGCTTGTCGAAGCACTGTCCTTTTCTTCCTGCACCTTGCCCGGCATCAAGAAGTGCAGCTCCCTTCGACAGGCTCAGGACAGGCTCCGATCAAGCTCAAGGTAGACGTTTAGGTGGCAAACTCAGATTAAAAACAACAAGCTCAGACTCGCATCGGCATCAGCACGTATACTGCCGCGCTTTTTTCGTCCTGGCGGATCAGCGTGGGCGCACCGGCATCGGCCAGGTGCAGTTCGACGGTGTCGCCGTCGATCTGGCCAAGGATATCCTTCAAATAATTGGCGTTGAAACCGATTTCGAACCCGGCCGATTTATAATCAGCGGGCACTTCCTCGGCGGCGGTGCCGTTATCGGGCGAGGTCACCGACAGCGTCACCCGGTCGGGTTCCAGCGTCATTTTCACCGCGCGGGTTTTCTCGGTGGCTATGGTGGCGACGCGGTCCACGCCTTGATACAGCGACTTGGGGTCCAGCCGCAGCAGCTTGTCGTTGCCGGTCGGGATGACGCGGTTGTAGTCGGGGAACGTGCCGTCGATCAGCTTGCTGGTCAGCACGACCCCGCTTTGGCCGCCCAGGGTAAAGCGGATTTTCGACACCGACAGATCGATCAACACCACGGTATCCTGCGATTCCTCCAGCAGCTTGCGCAGTTCCGCTACGCATTTGCGCGGCACGATGACGTCGGGCATGCCCTCGGCGCCATCCGGGCGCGCCAGCGTGTAACGCGCCAGCCGGTGGCCATCGGTGGCCGCCGCTTTCAGCTCGTCCTCGGCGACATGCAGGAAAATCCCGTTGAGGTAATAGCGCGTTTCCTCGGTCGAAATCGCAAACCGGGTGCGATCGATCAACTGCGCCAGCGTTGCCGCAGGCATTTCGAAGCTGGTCGGCAGATCGCCTTCGACGATCATCGGGAAATCGTCGCGAGGCAGCGTTGGCAGTGAAAAACGACTGCGCCCGGCCTTTACCACCATGCGGTTATCGGCCGCGTCCAGGCTGACCTGGCTGCCGTCGGGTAGTTTGCGCGCGATATCGAACAACAGATGCGCCGAGACGGTGATCGTGCCGGGACTGTCGACGCTGACCGCTGCCATGCTTTCCACCACCTGAAGGTCGAGGTCGGTGGCCATGATCCGCACGGTATTATCGGGTGCCGCCTCGATCAGCACGTTGGACAGGATCGGAATGGTATTGCGGCGCTCGACCACGGATTGAACGTGGCTAAGACAGCGCAGCAGGGTCGCGCGTTCGATGGTGGCCTTCATATTCGTTCCACGCCCAGATGTTGCCCCAAGGGGTACTGCGGGGGTCGGAATCGTCCGGCCCGCAGCCAATTCGGACCATCGTCCTTAACGCGGGCGGCGCGGGCGGCAAGCGTTAGCTGGCATATCGCCCGCGATTCTGGGGATAAAACCGGAAATTGCAGCAAGCGTGGCTCAACTGAACATCGCCATGCCGCCGTTCACGTGGAGCGTCTGGCCGGTGACGTAGCCTGCCTCGCGGCTGGCAAGATAGGCCACGGCGGCGGCGATGTCGTCGGCTTCGCCCATACGGGCCATGGGAATGCGCGCGTTCAGCGCCTCTTTCTGGGCATCGGGCAGCACCTGCGTCATGGCCGTGCGGATGAATCCAGGCGCGACGCAATTGACGGTGATGCCGCGCGTCGCCAGTTCCTGCGCCAGCGATTTTGACATCGCGGTCAAGCCTCCTTTAGCGGCCGCATAATTGATCTGGCCGGGATTGCCGGTCGCGCCGACGACGCTGGTGATGGTGATGATGCGGCCAAAGCGCGCCTTCATCATCGGCTTGGACGCGGCCCGCATCAGCCGGAACGCGGCCTCCAGATTGACGCGGATCACCGCATCCCATTCTTCGTCCTTCATCCGCATCGCCAGATTGTCGCGCGTGATCCCGGCGTTATTGACCAGTATGTCCAGCTTGCCCAAAGAATCCAGCGCCGCAGGCACCAGCTTTTCGACGTCCTGCGGGTTCGACAGATCGCAGGTGATGGCGACATGATCGACCTGTTGCAAATTCTGCGGGGTGTGTTCGTCCAGCTCGTCACGGAACACGCGCAGCTTGCCGGCATTGGAACCTGACACCGCCAGCCGCGCGCCTTGCTTCGCCAGCCCGCGCGCGATGGCGCTGCCGATCCCGCCCGAGGCGCCGGTCACCAGAGCGGTCATTCCGGTCAGATCGAACATGCTCACAACTCCTTGATTAACGCTTCGATGTCGGACATGCCGACCACGCTCACCACCGCGACATCGGGCGCCGAGCGGGTAATCATCGGCCCCAGCACCTTGGCGCCCAGCTCGACAACGCGCTCGACCCCCGCCTCCTGCATGGCCATGGCAGTCTCGCGCCAGCGCACCCGGCCCGTCACTTGTTTGACCAGCAAGCGCTTCACTGCGGCGCGATCGGTCACTACAGCGGCGGTGACATTGGCGAACAACGCGATCTGCAAGGGGCCAGGCGGCGTCCTGTCCAGCGCATGGGCCATGGCGTCGGCGGCGGGTTCCATCAACGCGCAGTGAAACGGCGCCGACACCGGCAACACCATGCCGCGCTTGATCCCGAAATCCTTTACCATCGCGCAGGCGCGGCCAATCGCTTCGGCATGGCCCGACAGCACGACCTGGCCGGGGTCGTTGTCATTGGCGACGGTGCAGATCTCGCCTTGCGCGGCAGCCTCTGCCAGCGCGCTGGCCTTGTCCAAATCCGCTCCCAGCAGCACCGCCATCGCCCCCACGCCGACCGGCACCGCCGCCTGCATGGCCTGCCCGCGCAGCTTCAACAGCCGCGCGGTATCGGCCAGGCTGAACGCGCCCGACGCGCACAGCGCGCTATATTCGCCCAGGCTGTGCCCGGCGACGAAGTCAGCCTTGTCGGGCAGGGCAATCCCGCCTTCCTTCATGATCACGCGCAGCACCGCGATGGCATGCGCCATGATCGCTGGCTGGGCGTTTTCGGTCAACAACAAGTCCGCTTCGGGGCCCTGCGTCATCAGCCGGAACAGCTTTTGCCCGAGCGCGTCATCGATTTCTTCGAACACTTCGCGCGCGGCGACGCTGGCCTCTGCCAATTCGCGGCCCATGCCGACCTTCTGGCTGCCCTGACCGGGAAAAACGAATGCGCGCATGGCTTGATGCCCTCTCCAGTCCGACCCGGCTTGCCTGCCGGGCTAAAAGCTTTGCAGCCATGTCATCGAACCGACACAGCTACGGATGGGACGCGCAGCTAGTCCCGAGAGGCCCGGCGCACAAGCCTTACCAAGCACCACCAAGCCTTACCTTGCACCAAACGGCACGATCCTATTTTCCGCGTCATGGCCAATATCCGCCCGGCCAAGATATGGAATGGCATGGCGGTCGCACCAATGGCGTGCGATATCTTCGGCTTCGGCGCCGAAATCACGGTCGTTTTGGGGCACGTCAGTCACCCGGCCCAGTCGCAGACCGGCGACACCGCCCAGATGCGCGGTGATGTGAAAGAACAGCCGGTCAACCGCATACAGGTGCTCCGAAACCTCCTCGACCAGCACGACATGTCCGGCCAGCCCGGGCATCAGCGGGGTTGCGCACAACATTGCCAGCGTCATCAGGTTGAAGGCGACCGTCGGCCTGCCATCCAGCCCGCCATCCAGCCCCGTCAGATCGCCGCCCAGCCAGCCGAGTGCGCGCCGCAGCGCCGCGTCGCCGCCCGCGCGCTGGCCATCCGCCACCATCGGGCCATGTGCGGGGCGGCCAATGCCCGCGCGGTACAGCCCGGCCAGCAAATAACCCATGTCCGAATAGCCGAGCCAGGCCTTGTCCGCCGCTGCCTGCGTCAGCAGGGGAATCGCGTCCTGGGCGATCCTGTTCGAGCCGTAACCGCCGCGCGCGAACCACACGGCACCCATCGCAGGATCATTGGCACATTCGACGAACGCCGCTAGCCGCATGGCGTCAGGCCCGGCAAAATGCCCCTCGCTGGCGAAACACTGGTCATGGAAATGCAGCGACACCTCGGGAAATTCCGCAGCCGCCAACGCCGTAGCGCGCGCCGCATCGTCGCGGGTGATCGGGCTGGCCGGGGCACAAATGGCGACATGGAGGCTCATCTGGCCCGCTCTAACCGCATTCTGCTGCGGGGTAAAACCTGCCCCATCAAGTTACTGAGAAAAGTTGAGTTGCGCAGAAAAGACGCATACCGCGCGATCATGACCGTTACGACTGCGCCCGAAGCCCTCACCGCTCACCCCTGGTTCTTTTGCGGCATCGGCGGGTCGGGGATGTTGCCCTTGGCGTTGATCCTGCGCGGGCGCGGCGCGACCGTCGCAGGTTCCGACCGCAGCCGCGACCAGGGCCGCAGCCCGGAAAAATTCGCCTGGCTGGAAAGCCTGGGACTGGCGCTGTTTCCACAGGACGGCAGCGGTATAACCAGCGCCGCGCAGGTGCTGGTGGCCTCGGCGGCGGTCGAGGATACCGTGCCCGAAGTCCAGCGCGCGCGCGATCTCGGCTGCCCCCGGATGAGCCGCGCCGAACTTCTCGCCACGCTGTTCAACGCTGCGGAAACCGGCATCGCCATCGGCGGCACCAGCGGCAAAAGCACCGTCACCGGCATGGCGGGCTGGATTATGACGCAAACGGGCCGCGATCCGACCATCATGAACGGCGCTGTGATGAAGAACTTCGTCGCGCCCGATGCGCCATTTGCCAGCGCGCGGGTAGGGGCAGGCGGCTACTTCGTTTCGGAGGTAGACGAGAGCGATGGTTCGATCGCTTTGTATCGGCCCCGCGTCGCGGTGCTCGGCAATGTCAGTCTCGACCACAAAAGCCTGGAGGAACTGCGTGATTTATTTGGCGATTTCCTGGCCCGCGCCGAAATCGCCGCAGTCAATCTCGACGATGCCGAAAGCGCCGCGCTGGTGCCCCGTGCGCGCGCGTTGATCAGCTTTGCCATCGACAATGCGCAGGCGATGATCGGCATAGCCCCCGCCAGCATCACCGAACATCCCGCCAGCCTGACCGCCATGCTGATCGACCGGCGCAATGGCGCGACGTACCCGCTTGCGCTGCAAATCCCCGGCCGCCACAATCTGGCCAATGCGCTGGCCGCCATCGCCGGGACCCATGCCGCAGGCGTGCCGATTGCCGATGCGGTCGCGGGTTTGGGGACGTTCCTGGGCCTGGCGCGGCGCTTTGATATTCTCGGCACCAGCTCCGGCGGCATTACCGTGATCGACGATTTCGGCCATAACCCCGATAAGGTCGCCGCCACTCTCGCCACGCTGAAGGCGCAACCGGGCCGCGTCATCGGCTTCTTCCAGCCGCACGGTTATGGCCCGCTGCGCCAGATGGGGGCGGAACTGGCGCAGGTTTTCGCTGCTAAACTGGGCCCCGACGATCACGTCCTGTTGTGTGATCCGGTCTATTTCGGAGGCACCGTCGACCGCAGCGAAGGCAGCGAACGCATTGTGCGCCTGATCGCCGCCGGAGGGACCGTGAACGCCGAGTACTTGTCCACTCGTGAGGAATGTGCCGCCCGGATCGGCGCTATGGCCCGCCCCGGAGACCGCGTGGTCGTGATGGGCGCGCGCGACGACACGCTGACCGGGTTTGCCCGCGATTTGCTGGTGGGCTTACCTTGATTGCTGGCGCGCGACTCATTTCCCCCTCCTCTTCAGGGAGGTCTAAAGAAAGCTCCACCTCCGCTGGACTGAGTTGGCACCAGGTTCAGCTTTTGTACAACTAATCGGACCCAGCTAGCATCGCCTCAGCACCGGGTGTGCCCGCTGTCATTGCAAGGGAAATTCATGCGCCGCCGTTTTGCCGCCCACCTGGCCGTTTCGCTTTCCTTGACTGCGCTATCCGCCGCCGTGCTCGCCGCGCCGCCCGCCCAGCCTGCGCCATTGGCCGACCTCGTCGCGGCAGTGAACATCCCCTACGACAGCTTCACGCTGAGCAACGGCCTGCGGGTGCTGGTCCATACCGACCGCAAGGCGCCGATTGTCGGCGTCACCCTTTATTACCGGGTCGGATCGAAGAACGAACCGCATGGCAAGACCGGCTTTGCCCATTTGTATGAGCATCTGTTCTTCGGCGGCTCGGAAAACGCGCCCAGCTTCGACGTGGCGCTGGAAGGCGCGGGTTCGACCGGGACCAACGGCTCGACCTGGTACGACCGCACCAATTACATCGAGACGGTGCCCACAGGTGCGCTCCCGCTGGCGCTGTTCCTGGAAAGCGACCGCATGGGGCATCTGCTCGGTGCGGTGACGCAGGACAAGCTGGACAAGCAGCGCGGCGTCGTTGAAAACGAAAAACGCCAGGATGACAACCAGCCCTACGGCCTCGTCCAATATGCCGTGGGCGAAGGGCTGTTCCCGGTCGGCCATCCCTATCGCCATGCCACCATCGGCTCGATGGCGGACATCGATTCGGCTACCCTGTCCGATGTCCGCGGCTGGTTCGTCAATCACTATGCGCCCAACAATGTGGTGCTGGCGCTGACCGGCGATATCGACGTGGCCACCGCGCGCGCGCTGGTGGAGAAATATTTCGGCAATATTCCCGCTGGGCCAAAAGTCATGCCGGTCGTCGCCGGCCCGGTCACACTGCCCGCCCCGGTCCGCCGCGAGATGACCGACCAGGTCGCGACGACGCGGCTGTACCGGGTGTGGAGCGGGCCTGGGGTCAATGACGCCGACGATCCGGCGCTGGAGGTCGGGATGCGCGTGCTGGGCGGCCTTGCCAGTTCGCGGCTCGACAATGCGCTGGTGCGCGGCAAACAACTGGCGGTCGATGTCAGCGCCGAGGATGAGGCGCATGAACAGATCAGCTTGCTGACTACCTTCATGGATATCAAGCCGGGCGTGCCGCGTAATGTCGCCGAACCCGCTTTCGATGCCGAAATTGCGCGTTTTATCCAGGACGGGCCATCGCCGGACGAACTGCGCCGTGCCGCGACCAAGACCGTGTCCGAAGAAATCGACGCGCTGGAATTGGTCGGCGGCATGGGCGGCAAGGGGGCGACGCTGGCCGAGGGGCTGGTGTTTTCCGGCGACCCCGACCAGTACAAGAAACATCTGGCGCGCATCGCCGCGCTCACCCCGCAGGATGTGCGCGCGGCGGTCCAGCGCTGGTTGACGCGGCCCCCGCTGTTGATCGCGGTCACGCCGGGTGAACGCACCGAGAGTGGCAACACCATGGGTGGCTGGGGCGACGAGGCCACGCGCCCAGCCCCGCCGCCCGATCCCAAGCTGCCCGCGCCGCCGATCGTGATCGGGCCGAAACGTGAAGCGCCTGGCGTTGCCCCGGTCGCCGCGCTGACCTTCCCAACCGTCGAACATGCGCGGCTGGCCAACGGTATTCCGGTGACGCTGGCCCGGCGCACTGCGGTGCCCAAACTCGATGTCAGCCTGGCCTTCGATGCCGGTATCGCCGCCGACGCGCAGGATGGATCCGGCACGCAAGGCCTGATGTTGAAAATGCTTGATCAGGGCACAACGACAGCCAACGGTCAAAGTGACGCCACGCAGATCCTGTCCGACGAAGAACGACTGGGCGCAACCATCGGCGCCAACGCGACGCTGGATACCAGCTCATTGGTGCTGAGCGCGTTGACCGCCAATCTGGCACCATCGCTGGCCTTGCTTGACGATATCGTTCGCGCGCCAACCTTCGCGCCCGCCGATGTCGCGCGGATGAAGGCGCAGCGACTGGCCGAACTTGGTCAAGCGCTGGCCTCGCCCGAGGCCATGGCGGCACGGTCGATCAATCCGCTGCTGTTCGGCGCCGGGCATCCCTATGCCCAGCCCGGCGACGGCCTGGGTAATGCCGCAGCGCTGGCCGCAGCGACGCCGGAAAGCCTGCGCGCCGCGCATGACAAATGGCTGCGCCCCGATCTGGCGAAGATCACCGTGGTCGGCGATATCACCATGGCTGAATTGCTGCCGCTGCTGGAAGCGGATTTTGGCGACTGGAAAGCGCCCGCCACTCCGCCGCCCGTCAAAGCCATCGACGCCGCCGTGCCCGCGCCGCGCGGGCGCATCGTCGTCATCGACCATCCACATGCGGGGCAATCGGTGATCGCCGCCGGCCGCGTGCTGGCTATCACGGGGCGCAAGCCCGACCAGGAAGCGGTCGAGCTTGCCAACGAGGTGCTCGGCGCCGATTTCCTCTCGCGACTCAACAGCGACCTGCGCGAGGACAAGGCGTGGAGCTATGGCGTGCAAAGCGTGGTGCGTCAGCCGATCGGCCCGCGCAGCCTGCTGGTTTTCGCGCCCGTCCAGGCCGATCGCACCGGCGATTCGATCAAGGCGATCATCGCCGACATGGCCGCTTACCCCAGCGCGAAGCCCGTCACTCCCGAGGAACTGCAACGCGCCACCGACGGCAATATCCGTGGGCTACCCAATCGTTTCGAGACCAACGGCCAGGTGCTGGGTGCCATCCAGAGCGACGAACGCCTTGGACGCCCCGACAATTACGAGGCCACCCTGCCGGATCGCTACCGCGCCGTCAGCGCAGCGGCACTGGATGCTGCGGCACAGCGCTTTCTCCAGCCCGAGGGCCTGATTTACGTCGTGGTCGGCGACCGCAAGATGATCGAGCCGCAATTGCAGGGCATCGGCTTGCCGGTGGAATATGCGCCAGTTCCGGCAAAGTTGCTGGCACCAGTGACCATGAACCCGGGCTAACCCGTCTACCCAGACCTGATAGCGGTCGCGCCGTAACAAAAACCCGTCTACCCTGAGCTTGTCGAAGGGCTGCCTTTCTTGAACCTCACGCGATGGAACGAAGAACAAGGCAGCCCTTCGACAAGCTCAGGGAAACGGGGTGGTGTGTCCATCACGCCGTCCGGCTCGCTCCCGGCACCCACAGCACGTCGTTGGCGCCGTTGGCGTTGACTGCGCGGGCCAGCACGAACAGGTAATCGGACAAGCGATTGACGTAGGCCAGCGCCGCCGGGTTGACCGGCTGGGTGGCGGCCAGTGCGACGATATCGCGCTCGGCCCGGCGCACCGAGGCGCGCGCGACATGCACCCGCGCCGCCGTCTCGCTGCCCGCAGGCAATATAAAACTGGTCAGCGGGGCAAGATGCGCGTTGACTGCGTCGATCGCGGTTTCCAGCCAGTCCACTTGCGATGGAACCACGCGCAAGATCATCGGCGAGGGCGCAAAATCGTCGCCCGGCGTGGCCAGATCGGCCCCCAGGTCGAACATGTCGTTCTGGATGCGCGTGATCGCTGCGGCGTATTCCGACCCGGCCAGCACCACGGCGGCCATGCCGATCGCGCAATTCGCTTCGTCCACCGCGCCGACTGCGGCCATTCGGGGATCATGCTTGGCCACGCGCGAGCCATCCACCAGCCCGGTGGTGCCCGCATCGCCGGTGCGGGTGTAGATCTTATTCAACTTGACCATGAATTATCCTGCTGGGAGCGTGCTGCCGTAAATCTGGCCCCCTACAATCCTACCCCTCTGGGGGAGGTGGCAGCCCAAAGGGCTGACGGAGGGGCGGCTTCGTAGACAATTTTTCCGCGAATGTTGCGCTCGGTTCCCCCATCCGTCTCGCTTCGCGAGCCACTTCCCCCGGAAGGGGAGGATTGTTAGTGGCCTAGTGGTGACTCAACGCCGCCAGGAAGGCAATCGCGACAATCGCCAGCGCCTGGTATTTGATGCGCGCGAACATCATCTTGTTCTGCTTCAATTGCATCGGCGAGGGGCCATTGCCGGGATCGTGTTCCAGATCCTCGCGCGTGCTTTGCATGAAGGCGACGATGCCGCGCACCAGACTGACCAGCACCATGATGACGAGCCCGATGATGATCGGAATGAAAATATAAGCCATTCGGTTAATCTACGCCCGGCCCGAACGAAATACCAGTCGGCAAGCGGCCAGCCCGCAAATCTTCCGCCAGCGCCGCACCATCTTCCCCGGCAAGCCGTCGCTGGCTCAATCCGGGCGATCCGCGTCGTTTCGCGAGTTTGCGGCCATCGGCCTTGACCAGCAGCGCATGATGATGCCAGCGCGGCACCGGCAAACCAAGTAACGCCTGCAACAGCCGGTGGACATGCGTGGCCGCGAACAAGTCGAGCCCGCGCGTTACCAGCGTGATCCCCTGCGCCGCATCGTCCCACGTCACGGCAAGGTGATAGCTGGCTGGCGCGTCCTTGCGCAGCAGCACGACATCGCCGAATATCTCCGGCGCAGCGAGTTGCGGACCGGCCAGCGCGTCTTCCCACATCAACGGCCCCGCCATGCTGGTCGCCCGCGCCATGTCCAGCCGCCATGCCGCGCCAGCTGGATCGACATCGCGGCCCCGGCAGGTACCCGGATAAATCGGACCGTCCGGGCCGGGCTGGGTCGCGGCGCCAGCGATCTCGGCACGGCTACAGCGACAGGGATACAGCAGCCCCATCGCTTTCAGCCTGTCCGCCGCCTCATCATAGCGCGCGGTCCGTGCCGATTGCCGCACCACCTCGCCATCGGGGACCAGCCCCAGCCACGCCAGATCCAGCACCATTTCATCGATCAGCCCGCTGCGGCTGCGCGTGGTATCGATATCCTCGATCCGCAACAGGAACTCGCCAGCCTCCGCCCGCGCGCGATCATGCGCGACAATGGCCGACCATGCATGGCCAAGATGCAGCGGGCCATTGGGGCTGGGGGCAAAACGGGTACGGATCATCGACCGCGCATCAGATTCCACACGCTCTGGTGTCAAGGCGCCTTGTCGATCGCAACGTGCTGCAGCGCGAAGGCGAAAGGTTTGCCGCTATTGCCGGTAACGAACAGCGCAAGATCCTCTCCATTGCAGTGAC
>JALYHR010000070.1 GCA_030776465.1 Pseudomonadota bacterium | reverse complement strand
TGGCGGGGATCATTGCCTATCGCTCGCTGCCGCTGTCGGCGCTGCCGCAGGTCGATTATCCAACCATCCAGGTGCGCACGCTTTATCCCGGGGCCAGCCCGGACGTGATGGCGCTGACCGTCACCGCACCGCTGGAACGCCAGTTCGGGCAGATGCCGGGGCTGTCGCGGATGACCTCCAATTCGTCGGCGGGTGCCTCGGTGATCACCTTGCAATTCGACCTCAGCCTGTCGCTGGATATCGCCGAACAGGAAGTGCAGGCGGCGATCAATGCAGCGCAGACGCTGCTGCCCGCCGACCTGCCCGCGCCGCCGATCTATGCCAAGGTCAATCCCGCCGACGCCCCGGTGCTGTCATTGGCGGTATCTTCGCGGACGCGTACGCTGGGCGAGGTCGAAGGCATTGTCGAACGCCAGTTTTCCAACAAGATCGCGCAGGAATCGGGCGTCGGGCTGGTCAGCCTGTCGGGCGGGCAGCGACCTGCGGTGCGCATTACAGCGAATGTTGCGGCGATGGCGGCGCATAATCTGTCGCTGGAAACGATCCGCAATGCCATCGGCAACGCCAATGCCAATCTCGCCAAAGGTAGTTTTGACGGCCCGACCAAGAGCTGGACGATCGATGCCAACGACCAGTTGACCAGCGCCGCCGATTATCGCGCGCTGGTGATTGCCTGGACCAATAATGCGCCCGTCCGCCTGTCCGACGTGGCCAGCATCGACGATTCGATCGAGAACGTGCGCAACGGTTCGTGGATGAACCGCCAGCCCGCCGTAATCATCGATGTCCAGCGCCAGCCGGGCGCTAACGTGATCGCCACCGTTGACCAGATCAAGGACGATCTGCCGGGGCTGGAGGCGCAGTTACCCGCCGACATCAAGGTCAGCCTGCTGACCGATCGCACCACCGGGATTCGCGCCTCGGTCTCGGACGTGCAGATCGAACTGGTCATTTCGGTGGTGCTGGTGGTGCTGGTGATCTTTCTGTTCCTGGGCTCGCTGCGGGCCACGATCGTGGCGGGAATCTCGGTGCCGCTGTCGCTGATCGGGGCATTTTCGGCGATGTGGGCGCTGGGCTTTTCGATCAACAATTTGTCGTTGATGGCGCTGACGATTGCCTCGGGCTTTGTCGTTGATGATGCGATCGTCGTCCTGGAAAACATCGCCCGCCATATCGAGGACGGGATCAAGCCGTTCGACGCGGCGCTGCGCGGTGCCAGCGAGATCGGTTTCACCATCATTTCACTTACCGTCAGCCTGATCGCGGTGCTGATCCCGCTGTTGTTTATGGGCGATGTCGTCGGACGCCTGTTCCGCGAATTCGCGATCAGCCTGGCGATCACCATCGTGCTGTCGGCGGTGGTGGCGCTGACGGTGGTGCCGATGCTGGCGGCACGCTGGCTGAAACCGATCGAGCAGGAACGCCGTTTTGCCGCAGCCGACTGGGGGATGCGGCAGTTCGACCGGCTGGCCCATTCCTATGGGCGCGGGTTGGAATGGGTACTGGCGCGCGCCGGGCTGACGATGCTGGTGTTCGCCGCCAGCCTGGCGCTGACCGCGTTGTTGTTCTGGGTGATCCCCAAGAACCTGTTCCCCCAGCAGGATACCGGGCAGATCTCGGCCACTGTCATCGCCGCGCAGGACACATCGTTCGGGCGCATGGCGGCGTTGCAACAAAAGATGGCTTCGGCGTTGCTGGCCGATCCCTCGGTCGATAGCCTCAGTTCATCGGTCGGCGTCGATGGCGTCAATCCGACGCTCAACCAGGGCCGCATGCTGATCAATTTGAAGCCGTTGGCCGATCGCGGCGCGCTCAGCGATGTCATGACTTCACTGAGCGACCGCGCGGCGCGGGTCGCGGGCGCAACGCTGTACCTGCAACCGGTGCAGGATTTGACCGTCGATACCGAATCCGGACTGACCCCCTATCGCTTTGCGCTGCAAGGCGCGGACCAGACCCAAGTCGATAGCTGGGGGGCAAAGCTTGCCGCCGCGCTGGCGGGGAATGCCGACCTGCGCGGGGTCAATGCCAATGTCCTGGGGCAGGGCCGGGCGGTGATCATCGACATCAATCGCGATGCGGCGGCGCGGCTGGGGCTGTCGGCGCTGGCGGTGGACACCGCGCTGTACGATGCCTTTGGCCAGCGCATCGTCTCGACCATCTATACCCAGTCGAGCCAGAACCGGGTGATCCTGCAGGCGACGCCGCAGATGCTGAGCGACCCCAGCGGGCTGGCGCAATTGTATATTCCCTTGCCTAACGGGACGGCGGTGCCGCTGGGCACGGTGGCGACGGTCCGGCAAGGCATGGCGCCGCTGGTGCTGTCGCGCCAGTCGCAATTTCCCGCAGCGACGATCGGCTTCGACCTGGCGCCGGGGGTGTCCCTGGGCCATGCCGTCTCGGTGATCCAGCAGGTCGAGCAGCAGATCGGCCTGCCAGCGTTTATCAGCAGCGATTTCAGCGGCGCGGCGGGGGCCTTCCAGTCGGCGCTGGGCAATGAACTGTTGCTGGTGGTGGCGGCGATCGTCGTCGTCTACATCGTCCTGGGGGTGCTGTATGAAAGCTTCATTCACCCGCTGACGATCCTGTCGACGCTACCGTCAGCGGGGGTCGGGGCGTTGATCGCGCTGACGCTGACCGGCTATGGGCTGGGCGTGATCGGCATCATCGGCATCGTGTTGCTGATCGGTATCGTCAAAAAGAATGCGATCATGATGATCGACTTTGCCCTCGCCGCGATGCGCGAAGAAGGGATGGACGCCGATGCCGCGATCCGCCAGGCGGCGCTGCTGCGGTTCCGGCCGATCATGATGACCACTTTTGCGGCGCTGTTTGCGGCGATTCCGCTGATCTTCGGCAGCGGCATGGGGCATGAATTGCGCCAGCCGCTGGGGCTGGCCATCGCTGGCGGCCTGATCCTGAGCCAGGTGCTGACGCTGTTCACCACGCCGGTCATTTTCCTGGGCTTCGAACGCTGGGCCGAACGGCGCGGCGGTGGCTCAAACCCGGCCAATCCCCATGGCGCGGTGAACGGTGCGGTGAATGGGGCCCCGCCCGGCAATGGCGAACCAGTCCCGCAATGAACCTGTCGGCGCCCTTTATTCGCCGCCCGATCGGCACGCTGTTGTTGACCATCGGCATCGCGCTGGCAGGCGTCGTCGCCTTTTTCCGGCTGCCGGTGGCACCCTTGCCAGCGGTCGATTTCCCGACGATCCAGGTGCAGGCGGGGATGCCCGGCGCCAGCCCATCGACCATGGCCAGCACCGTTGCGGCACCGCTGGAACGCCATCTCGGTACCATCGCGGGGGTCACGGAAATGACCTCGCGGTCGGGCTTGTCCTCGTCTTCAATCACCATGCAATTCGACATCAGCCGCGATATCGACGGCGCGGCGCGGGACGTGCAGGCCGCGATCAATGCCGCCCGCGCCGATCTGCCAGCCTCGCTCAAGGCCAATCCGACCTACCGCAAGATGAATCCGGCAGAGGCGCCGATCCTGATCCTGGCGCTGACCTCGCCGACGCGCAGTACCGACCAGATTTACGATGCGGTGTCCAACATCGTCCAGCAACGATTGCTGCAGGTCAGCGGCGTCGGCAATGTCGAACTGGGCGGGGCAGCGCTGCCAGCGGTGCGGATCGAGCTTAACCCGGTGGCGCTGGCGCGCGACGGCATCGCCATGGAAGATGTCCGCACCGCGCTGGAATCGGCGAGCGCCAACCGTCCGCGCGGGGTGATCGAGAGCATCGACAAGAGCGCGGGCAATTCGCAACCGGGACTCGCCTGGCAGGTCTATTCCAACGATGCCGGGGTCAAGGCGGCGGATTACGCGTCGCTGGTGATCGCCTCGCGCGGCGGCGCGGTGGTGCGGCTCAACGATATCGCCCGCGTGATCGATGGTCCAGAGGACATCCGCACCATGGGCCTGGTCAATGGCAAGCGCGCCGTGCCGATCCTGATCAGCCGCCAGCCCGGCGCCAACATCGTCCAGGTCGTCGATGCGCTGAAGGCTGAATTGCCCACGTTGCAGGCCGCTCTGCCCGACGATATCAAGCTGACGGTCGTTTCCGACCGCACCATCACGATCCGCGCCTCGCTGCGCGAGGTAGAGCTCACCCTGCTGGTGGCGACGCTGCTGGTGGTGCTGGTGGTCAGCCTGTTTCTGCGCAGTTGGAAGGCGACGATCATTCCGGCGGTGGCGGTGGTCGTCTCGCTGCTGGGCACGCTTGGCATCATGTATATGGCGGGATTCCTGCTCGATAATCTGTCGCTGATGGCGCTGACGGTGGCGACCGGCTTTGTGGTCGATGACGCCATCGTCGTCGTCGAGAATATCGCCCGTCATATCGAAGAAGGGATGGCCCCGCTGCCAGCCGCGCTGACAGGGGCGGGCGAGGTCGGTTTTACCGTGCTGGCGATCTCGCTCAGCCTGATCGCGGTGTTCGTGCCGCTGATCTTCATGGGCGGGATCATCGGGCGCCTGTTTCGCGAATTCGCGCTGACGATGACGGCGGCGGTGGCGATCAGCCTGGTGATCGCGCTCACGACCACGCCGATGCTGGCGGCACGGATCATCCGCCGCGATCCTGGGCAAGAAGGCGAGGGTTGGCTGTTCCGGCATGCGCGGCTTGGTTTCGATTATACGCAGGCGCGTTACACCCGCAGCCTGGACTGGGCGCTGGACAATCGCGGCGCGGTGCTGCTGCTGCTGGCGGGCGCGGTGGCGCTGAACGTCTATCTGCTGGTGATCGCGCCCAAGGGCATTTTCCCCCAGCAGGATGCTGGCGGCATGGTGGGTGGAATCCGCGCCGACCAGTCGATGTCGTTCAACGACATGAAGGACAAATTGACGCAGATCGTCCGGATCGTCGACACCGACCCCGGCGTGGCCACCGTCGTGGCGTTTACCGGCGGCCCCCGCGCCGGGGGCGGTTTCCTGTTCAGCACCTTGAAGCCGCGCGGGGAACGCGACCCGGTCGATGTCATCATCCAGCGGCTGCGGCCCAAGCTGTCGCGGATTCGCGGGGTCAGCCTGTTCCTCAATCCGGATCAGGATCTGCAAGCTGGCGGCCGCCAGACCACCAGCACTTATCAATATGTGCTGCAGGCCGACGATCCTGACCTGCTCAAAGCGGCAGGCGCCGAGCTGGTGGCAGCGCTCAAGCGCCAGCCCGGCGCCATCACCGATGTTGACATCGATCAGCAGGATGCCGGTGCCAGCGCCTTCGTCACCGTCGATCGCACCAGCGCGGCTCGGCTTGGGATCGCCCTGAACACCATCGACAATACGCTGTACGATGCCTTTGGCCAGCGCCAGGTCGCCTCGATCTACAAGGGCCTCAACCAGTATCACGTGGTCATGGAAGACGCCGCCAATTTTTCGGGCCACCCCGAGGCGCTGAGCAACGTCTATCTGCCGACTGCTGGCAATGTCTCAGCGGGCCGGCCCGTGGTCGCCGCCAATCCAACGCTGGGCGGCGGGGCGGCGATCGGCAGCGCGGTCAGCACCGCTGCCGCAACGCTGGTGCCGTTATCCACGGTCGCGCATTGGAACACCACCTCGACAAATGCCAGCGTCAACCACAGCAATGGCGAACCTTCGGCCACGGTATCCTTCAACCTGCCCCCCGGCGTTTCGCTGGGGCAGGCATCGCAGACCATCGCCGCGACGCAAGCGACGCTGAAGCTGCCCGCGACGGTCCACGGCGATTTCGGCGGCATGGCCAAGGTTTTCCAGCAATCGATGTCCAGTACCCCGTTGCTGATCATCGCGGCGCTGGTCACGATCTACATCGTGCTGGGTATCCTTTATGAAAGCGCGATCCATCCGCTGACGGTGCTATCGACCTTGCCCTCGGCGGGGGTCGGGGCGATCTTTGCGCTGATCGTCACCGGCGGGCAATTCGATCTCATCGCGCTGATCGGGATTATCCTGCTGATCGGCATCGTCAAGAAGAACGCGATCCTGATCATCGATGTCGCGATCGAGCTGGAACGGTCGCAGGGTTTGAGCGCGCTGCAGGCGATCCGCGAGGCTTCGCTGTTACGCTTTCGCCCGATCCTGATGACCACGCTGGCTGCCGGGTTCGGCGCGTTGCCGCTGGCGATCGGCTTTGGCGACGGCGCGGAACTGCGGCGACCGCTGGGCATAGCGATCATCGGCGGGTTGATCGCCAGCCAGTTCCTGACGCTGTTGACCACCCCGGTGGTCTATCTGGCGCTGAACCGTTTTCGGCACCGCAGCCCGCATGAAAAACAGCTGGCCCGCCACGGCCCTGCCACAACAGGAACATTATCCCAGGAAAGTCTGGCATGAAGCACCGCATGAACATCCGTTCCCCATTTTTGCGCATGGTTGCAGTCGTCAGCGTGAGCGCGCTTGCCGGATGCAATCTGGCGCCGCATTACCAGGTTCCGACATCGACGTCGCTGACCGCCTATTTCAAGGGTGCGCCGGGTTGGGTCGTCGCGCAACCGGCAGACGCGGTCGCCAAGGGCGAATGGTGGCATTTGTTCAATGATCCAGCGCTCGACGCACTTGAAGCCAGGGTGGTCATCACTAACCAGAACGTCGCAGCGGCGCGCGCCGCTTACGACCAGGCGCGGGCGCTGGTGCGGCAGGATCGCGCCACACTGTTTCCAACCGTTTCCGCAGGCGCCAGTGTTACCCGCAGCGGCAGCTTCGCGTCCAATTCCGCCGGTACGATCAACAGCAATGGTAATCTGAGCACCGCAGGCACCAGCTATAACGCGGATATCTCGGCGAGCTGGGCGCCCGATTTGTGGGGCGCCGTCGGCAACACGGTGCGGCAGGCCAAGGCCCAATCGCAGGCCAGCGCCGGGCAATTGGCCAATGCCACCCTGTCGGCGCAGGGCGAACTGGCCAGTGATTATTTGTCGCTGCGTGGGCTGGATGCGCAGAAAATCCTGCTCACCGACACCGTGACCGCCT
>JALYHR010000069.1 GCA_030776465.1 Pseudomonadota bacterium | reverse complement strand
ACAGGGTCAGTGCCTCGATCCATCCTTTACGCTGCGTCATCCGTGCTCCTTTGCCAAGTGGCGTCGTTCGCTCCCGGTTCCGTTTATACAGACACCGGGCCGTTCCGGAAATCATTGATCCGGTTCGTTCGGGCCAGAGCCGAAACCGAAGGGCAAATCGCCGTCTTCGTCCGCGTGGGCGCCAGGCCCTTTGCGCGCCACGTCATTTGCGTTGTCCACGATTTCATCGTCACCCGTGGTCGGGAACGCATTGACCTCCTTTACTCTGTCAAAAAAATGGTGACATAGAACCGGATGATTCCTATTACGTTCTCATTTGCCGAACCGCGAAGCGGCATTGCGACGGTTTTTTGAAATGAGGGCCAGCGGGAGGCGCAATGAATCAGCACGTGCCTGCATATATCTCGCTCTTTTCCGGCGCTGGCGGTCTTGATCTTGGTTTGGAGATGGCCGGCTGGCGCACGGCATATGCCTCCGATAACGACGTTTCGGCGGTTGCAACACTTAACGCGAATGTTGGTGTGGATATCGGTTGCGATAGACGGGCCTTTGAGGGCACTTTTATCGAACATGCCGACATCACCAAACTCAGCGCCCGCACCATTCTATCGAAAGCCAGCTTAACTAGAGGCTCTGTACCGCTTCTTGCCGGTGGGCCACCCTGCCAATCATGGAGTAGCGCTGGCCATCAACTCGGTTTTGCGGACCCTCGCGGCCGTCTGTTCGACGACTTCGTTCGGATCGCAAACGATCTGGATGTTCGTTGGCTTTTGCTGGAAAACGTACGGGGTCTTCTCACTGCCAGGGGGCCGGACGGCCAACCGGGTTCCGCATTGAGCCATATTCGCCACAATTTGCGTAAGGCTGGCTTCCAGACGACGGTTGGTTTGTTGAACTCCGCCGATTTTGGTGTCGCGCAGCGTCGTGTCCGGCTGTTTATTATCGGGTTTAGAACCGGCGATGCGCCACTTTTTCCAACGCCGACACACTCAAAGCAGGCAGAAGGCGACCGACTACCTTGGGTAACGCTCGGGCAGACGCTGAGGCGTGTTGGAAAGCTGGCCAAGAGCGAAGTGATTTTCCCAACCGGCAATCTGGCGTTGGAACTTGAAAACGTTCCTGCCGGAAGCGGCGTGAAAAGCATGGGCAAAGCAGAGAGGACACGGCCCGGCGGGCATTGGGGGTATAAACAAGGCGCCTTCGTGGCTGATCTCAATCAGAGCGCCCGAACAGTGACAGCGAACGCCCAGCAAGACTGGGTTAGGGACCCGAAGCTCGGTCTTCGTCGGCTGTGCCCGCGCGAATGTGCGGCCATCCAATCGTTTCCTTCAAATTGGACCTTTGAAGGCAATACTCAGGCGAAATACCGGCAAATTGGCAATGCAGTGCCGCCAATGCTGGCCTCGGCCATTGGCACTGTGTTGCTGTCTCAACTTCCTCTCGTTGAAGACGCCACGAAAGCCAATGTTCGCGATCTTCTACCCCTTCCAGCGAAGCTCGTGTACCATGTCGAATATACCGCCCGCGAAGAACGCTCAAACGGCCAATCCCGTCGATTGGCGCCCTCGCGTCGGAAAACAGCTACCGGCGGAATGCGGGCTGGCCACTCTGCGTGAGCATTGACGCTAAGCATGTCGCGAACGCTCAGAAGGCGCGCGAGCTATATCTAAACAACCTCAAACCCGCAGAAGCGTCAGCGGATTGGCACTTTGCAAAGCGTGAGGCTCGAAAGCTTGTATCTGCCGCCATAAGGGCTTCGAATTGCCTTCGTGATCTGTCTGGTGCCATCAAGCAAAATTGCGGTCACACTTTGGTTTTTAGGCAACTGCTGGCTCCACCCACGAGCCAAGACCAGTTTAAACTCATATGTCCATCGTGGAGCAAAAGCGCCGAAAACGGTGCACGCCCTGTTCGCCAGGATATCGCTGATATCGTAGCAAAGTCGATCGAAGATCGGCTTGATGTCGGCTTGACACATTGGGTACGGAGTTCGACAAATCCCAGCAGACGTGACATATCGACATTAATTCGTGTCACTGCAACTCTCATGGCTATTCAAAAATTAGCAACTGCTCGCCGTTCACGTCTGGCGTTTGAGCAGGAGTACGCGGTTGAGAGACTTCTCGAGGCTAATGGCTGGACGAGGCTTCCAAGCAAGTTGATCGACACACGTGCTGCGGTTCCGCCATTCCATTTCATGCACAAAACGCGCTTTGCAACCGAGACCACAACGCCACAGGAAGTAGATATAGCGTGCGGGTTGCCGCAATCATACGTCCTTGCCATGGAATGCAAGGTAACCAATGATGAAACCAATTCCGTCAAACGAATTAACGACGTGCTTAAAAAAGCTTCCGCTTGGAAGGCGCATTGGGGCAGTTTTGTGATGACGGCCGCCCTTTTACAGGGTGTCGTCGCGCCTAAAGATGTCCAAAGGCTATCCGATGCCGGCGTGCATGTTTTCTGGTCTCACGAACTTACAGAGTTTCAGGACTGGCTTTCTCAGCGGATGGCTCAATGCTGAGACAACGCGCCTAGTTTGAACGACCCACAACGATGACATTAACGGGGTTTGGGGCCCATGGCCCCAAGTCTAACCCCTTGTCTTCCCGCCTTTAAAACTTACCCCTCAACCCCCGGCCTCTCATCAAACATCCCCGCAATCATTCCCTGCGTTCCGGCATTATACCGAGCCAGCGGGTTCGCCTGGCTTGTGGCCAGGATGTGGCTCGTCAACTGCACACCGTCCCATTGGTGTAACACAAAACCGGGGGGTTCGTCGGTTATCAGCACGCGGTTGTCGGGAACGGCGGGGTCGATGGGGCTGAAATCCAGGGCGACGGCGGCGGCGCTGGAGGGGCAGATGACGGCGGTGTGGCCGTGCCATTGGGTGGCGGCGCTGCGGTGGACGTGGCCGGAGGTGATCGCCAGGATCTGGCTGTGGCCAGCGATGGCATCGGCGAAGCGGGTGAGCCAGGGTTCGTCGGGGTTGGGGTCCATCCAGGCGACGCCGGTAGCAAACGGCGGGTGGTGCATGGCGATCAGCGTGGGGGTGTCGGGATAGGCGGCAAGCTGCGCGGACAGCCATTTCGCGCGGGCTGCACAAAAGGCGCCGCCGTGGCGGCCGGGCTCGAAGGTGTCGAGCATGAGGATGCGCAGGCCATCGAGCGCGATGGCATAGTGGATAAACCCGTCATCCAGCGCGACTTGCGGGAAGGCGGCCACCAGCGGCTCACGCAGATCGTGGTTGCCGGGGATCGGCCAGCAGGGAATGCCGAGCGGGGCGAGCGTGGCGACGAGCGTGGCATAGCTGGTCGCGTCCCCCCATTCGGTCAGGTCGCCGGTCAGCAGCAACAGCTCCGGGCGCTGCGGTGCGGCGGCGATCCGCGCCAGCGCCGCGCGCAGGCGGACGAGGTTTTCCTCCGGGTTGGTGTCGGGATCGGCCTGACGGTCGAAGCCGATATGGATATCGCTCAGTTGTCCAATCAGCATCACCGCCCCCCCTGGCGTGACGGCTCGCGCCTTATCCCACTACGCTTTAAGTGCTTTATCGGATTTGTTAATAACATCAACGGCTCGAAATTCTGGTTAATGGATCATTGCGGGCGATAACCGGCGCTCGCTCTCTGGCAAAGCGCCATCGGTGTCGCCGCGCTTCATCCGGCGTGCCGACACCGGCGCGAGCGCGCTCTTGTGATAGGCGTGGCACATCGCGCAGGACGATGGCACCCTGGGCTTGGCGGCGGCTTCACCCATGTGGCAGCTTCGGCATTCGGCGACACGCGGCAGCAGCACATCTGTCGACGATTGCGATGTCGCGGCGGCGTGGCATTCGCTGCAACGGGTCTGGCTATGCGCGGCGTGGTCGAACCAGCCATTGGGCATATAGCGGGATACTAGCGTTACCGGGCGCACTGCCAGTCTGCCACCGCGCATTTCAGGCTTGTGACATTCCCCGCAGATACCGTTAGGCGCCATCGCCCTGCCCGCCACGCCGGACAGGGCGAAGTTGGCATGATAAAGGCGTCCCGTGGAGTAATTGGTGTTATAATTGGGTGCGAAATCGCCGGGACGGGTGCGGGTCGGGGCCATGGTTCGGGCCGGACCGACCAGGCTGAGCTGCGCCAGCATCTGCGGGACGTCGCCATGCCGCAGCTTGAGATAAGTCCCCCCGACGCGCGAATAAGCCAGGCTGTGGCAGGCTTCGCAATCGCGCTCCATGCTGACCGGCTCGAACCGCGTGCCGTCCGACGATGGTCGGTGGCAATCGGCGCAGCCGAGCGCGTGGCCATAGCCCTGGCCGCTACCTAACGTCATCGCCATCTTGGCGACCCCGCCCATCCGGTCGAGGTGCATCCGGTGCGAGAAGGTCAGCCCGTCATCTTCCCTGGGATGATCGTCCAGCGACACCGGCGCGCGCGCCCGCGTTTCCGCATTGGTGACGATCCAGGCGCGGAATTCGGGATGAGCGGTGCCGAAATCGCCGGCGTTGCCCAGCTTGGTACCATGCACGAGGTCCTTGAGGCTGCCGTGGCAATCGGCGCAGAACTGCTGGCGCGTCGGCTCCATCGTGCGCATGCCCTGATGTTCGACATGGCAATCGACGCAAGCCCCCGGACCTTCCCGACCGAAGGCGTGGGCGACCCCTTGCAGCGCCGCCGCGCCGAACCCGGCGGGTCCGCGCGCCATGGCCAGCATGGCCGCCGGGGCGTGATCGTGGACATCCTTGTGGCAGGACATGCAGGTTTCGTTACGGACGGCCTGGAATGGTTTGACGTGGCACGCTTCGCAATGCGTGGACAAGGCATGGTGGGCCAGCGACAATTCGCCGGGGTTCCATGCCTTATCGCCGATCACATTGCCCGGAACATGGCCGTTCTGGCCCGCAGCATGGGACAAATGGCTGGCGATCGGCAACACCAGGAATAACAGCAGGATGAGCGTCAGCAGCCCCCAGCCGATAGCGCGCTTGCCCGGCATCGCCCGCGCCAAAGAGAAACCGGCCTTGTCGGTGGCGGGGTCTGGCTTTTCCTGCTTGGTGTGGCTCTGGATTTCGAGCAGCACCATGCCGTCGCCATCGCGCGAAACGGTGATCGTCGTGACCCCGAACCCCAGCTCCGCGCCGGTGCCAGCGTCGATCCGGGCCTCCTTGACCGCCCTGCCATCGACCAGAAAGCTGCGCGTGCCTGCGGATTGCACGGTGAGCCGCGTTCCGTCCGTGCCAGAACCCGTGGCCTCGATGACGGCATGGTATGGTTCGACCGCGAGATCGGGCAGATGGATATCGTTATCGCCCGCGCGCCCGACCCGCAGCGTATCGCGCTCGACCATCCGGTCGCGGGCAATCCTCCGGCCATCTGCGGTATAATCGATCTGCCTGAGTTTGAAGGTCATCGCCGCCTACCAGTAGTAGAACACGCTGACGATATGCGCTGTCAGCGCCGCCAGCAGGGCCACGGTCAGGGGAATATGGACGTAGAGCCAAACCTCCAGCAAGGCGCGCAGCCGCATCTGTTTGCGCATCCGCTCAAGCACGGCGCGGCGGCGGCCCAGCAGGCTGCGCACGCGTGCAATATCGGTCGCCGCATGATCATGGCCCGCTGGCGATGTTTCCAGTTCTTCGAGCGCGCGTAACGTGGCGCAATTGTAGACGTGGCCCGACAAGCGCTGGCGCAAGCCGCCGCTGAACGGGTCCTGAGCCATCGCCGCCAGCACCCATTGCGCTTCGGCTGCGGGCAAGGGTTGCGCGGCATCGAGCAATTGCCGGTCGATCGCGCGCAGCCCTTCGACCATTTCCGGCTGGGTCTGTTCCTCGCGGTTCTGGCTCAGGCCCATCGGCACCGTGGCATAGGCGGATATGCCGTAGACCCCGGAGCCGATCACCAGCATCATCAGCGTCCACGCCAGCGTGGCCAGGTTCCAGCCGAGATGCGGCCCGGTATGCAGCGTCGCCACCACCACCAGCGCCAAGCCCAGCCAGACATGCGCCGAAGTCCAGGCCTTGAGCGACCAGCGTCCCGGCGTCATCGCCCGCTTGCGGATACCTAGCAGCGACAGCCACAGGATCAGCAGCGCGCCCGTAGTGCCCAGCGTATAGCCGAACCAGCTTCCGCCATAAGGACCGGGGGCCGCCGGGATGAACGCATAACCCAGCATCGCCAGCGCGGCGATGCCCCCGCCGATCTTCAGCCAGCGGAAATCGCGGTGCCGCAAAAAGCTTTCATGCTCGCCCGATCGTTTGGCCGCGCGCGCCCTGCGCGCTGGCGACGAACCGGTCATTACACCTCGTCCTTGAGACGAGCGACCGATAGGAAACCTTCTGGCGAAACCCGGATCGCGGCGCCGGTCGGGCAAGCGCGGACACAGGCCGGGCCGCCCTCGATGCCCGAACACATGTCGCATTTGATCGCCTTCTTGGGGGCATCGACGCCCGCGGCGACGTGTTTCTTGCGCCATTTCTTCGACGGTTCGCCCGGCCCTGGCCCCGACCCGAACAACATCCAGGCCAGCAGCGGCGGCTTTTTGGGCGGGACGCTGTCCATCCTGATCACGCCATAGGGGCAATTGCGCTGGCAATTGCCGCAGCCAATGCAGGTTTCGTCGATGAATACCTCGCCATCGGGGCCGCGCTTGATGGCGTTGGGCGGGCAATCGGCCATGCAATGCGGGTGTTCGCAATGGCGGCAACTGGTCGGCACATGCAGGTGGGCATAAGTCTTGCCAGCCTCGCGATTGAGCCGCGACAGGCCCTCATGACTGTCCGCGCAGGCCTTTTCGCAATTGTCGCAACCGACGCACAGCTTCTCGTCGATCAGCAGCACGTCGGTCGCTTCACCAATGCCGTTGTCGATCAGGAATTGCGCGGTTTCGGAATACATGTCGACCGCGCCGGAAAAACTGTGCTTGCGGCTTTCGATGAAGTTGTTGACTTCACGCCGGTTGCGCATGTCATTGCGCGCCTTGGCCAGCAGCGCCGGTTTGCTTTCCAGCAGCCGGCCAAAATCGTCGCCGGGCAAGCGGATGACTTCGGATTTGATCGCCGCCTTGACCGTGGCGTTGCGCGGCTGATGATCGATCAGCGCCATCTCGCCGACGTATGAACCGGCGGGCAGATAGGACAGGAACACCGGCCTGCCGCCGATCGTCCGCTCGACGATCATCGATCCGACGCGGATGACGAAGATATCGTTGCCCTCCTCGCCCTCGGTGATGATCGCCTCACCGGCCTTGACCTGCATGATCTTCGCGCCCGCGACGACGTCCGCAACGTCATCCGACGTAAGCCCCGAACCGAACATTTGCAGCAATTGCCGCTCGGTGGAGATGCGCTCGATCGCGCGCTTGGCGCTGGGCACCTGGCTTTGCAGTTTAAGCGCGGCGTTGCGCGAAATCTCGACGCAGATCGTGTCCTGCGCCGCGACGACCGTCGCCCCGCGTTTCCGGCCCGAAATCAGCCCGACTTCGCCGAAGATCGAGCCGGTTTCGATCGGCACCACTTTCGATGGGTCGGCGGGATCCAGCCGGACATGCACCGATCCGCTGGCAATCGCGAACAGCGACGAGCCGGGATCGTTCTTCTGAAAGATCGTTTCACCCTGGCGATATTGCCGCATGGTGGAATCAAGCATGAACTCGCGCATCTGCAGCGGGCTCATCCCTTCCAGGATGGTGACCTGCGTCCGCAGCAGTTCCAGCCATTGTTCGACCGGGCGGCGTTCGCTCAGGTCGCGGAATTTCGCTTCGAGCAGCGGCTCGTCGGCGGGTTTCAGACTGGTGTTGCCGTTGATGAATTCGACGACATCATAGCCCTGGTTCATGCAATGCTTGATCAGCGGATAACCGGCCAGCGCGCCCACCACGAAAATGCCGGGCGCGGTGGATTCGAACACGGGCGACAGCGTCGGGAAGGCCAGGCGATCGTTCGACGAAAACTCGATCCCGCAGCTTTCGACAAAGCCGCGCGGCGGGGCCGAGCCGATGCGGGCGATGATCCGGTCGCAGCGAATCTTTTCCTCGCCGTCGCGGGTCGCCAGCGTGATCCAGCCCGGCTCGACCGCCTTGGTCTCGGTCTCGTAGCGGATCGTCAGCTTGCCCGCCTCGTGATCGGCGACCAGCGCCAGCGCGTTCGGTTCCTTGGCGGTGGCGAAACTCTCACGCACGTTGGTCGATTTGGGCGCGCGATTGAGAACAGTGACGACATTGCCCTGCGCCGGGTCTTCGGCCAGCCCGCGCGCATTCTCGATCCCGGCATCGCCGGTGCCGATGACCACGATATGCTCGTCCAGCACCGCGTAGGGATCGTCGAGCTGGTAAGTGACATGCGGCAGGGCAGAGCCGGGGCAACGCACCAGATTGGGGTTGCCCTGCGTGCCGATGGCCAGGATCACGGTGTCGGCGACAACCGTCTCGCCATTGGTCAGCTCGATCGCATAGGGCGGTTCGTGGCGCTGGATTTCCGTGGTGGTGGATGATCCATCACGCGCGCGGGTGACGATCTTCTGGATCGATCCGGGGATGGCGGGTCCGGTGCCACGGATCGATTTGACCTCGGCGTTGTACTTGACGTTGACCGCCATCGCCTTGGTCTTGTCGTTCCAGTTCTGGAGGATAGCCTCGCGCTTGCCAGCGTCGAATTCCTGATCGGAACGCAGGATCAACTGCGATGGCGTCGCCATCACATGCTTGCCCTTCTGGTATTTATAGATCGTGTCGGAAAGATGGTCGGTCTTTTCCAGCAGCACATGGGCAATGCCCAGGCTGGCCGCGCGGCCAGCGGCGCTGAGCCCGGCAGGCCCCGATCCGACGATTGCGATCCGAAATCGATCCGACACAGCCGCCCCCGAAAATACCCCGCCACAGCGAAGCGCCCGATTGCAATCTGGCGCACGATAGACGAAACCCATGTTCTGGCGACTGGATATATCTTATCGCCGGCAAATAACAGCCCAGGATGCTTGCTAAAACAATGCTAAATTTGCGCGCTGGTCAACTGAAATGGAGCCGCCTGATCATTATCGGCGCAGCATTGGTGCTGGCAGGCGCGCTGTGGACCGCGCACAGCCGCGTCCAGGGCGCGCCGGGGGCTGCGTTGTCGCCTTCTGCAACCACGTCGGAACCGCAAGCCGCCACGCCGGAAATGCAGGTCCAGTCCCATCCCCAGGACCCCGCCGCCTGGCGCGCCTTGGGCGAAAGCCGATTCGAAGCTGGCCAATATGCCCTTGCCACGGACGCCTACAGCCAGGCTGTCGCACTCGCGCCCAGCAGTGCGGCGGTGTGGTCGGCGCTGGGCGAATCGCGCGTCATGGCCAGCGCGCATGACCCGATGCCCGCCGAAGCGCTCAAGGATTTCCGCGAGGCCAACACCATCGATGCCAGGGAACCGCGCGCGCGCTATTTCCTGGCGGTGCACAAAGATCTGACCGGCGACCACGACGGCGCGATCAGCGACTGGCTGGCGTTGCTGGGCGACACACCGAAGGGCGCCCCGTGGGAGGCCGACCTGCGCCGGACCATCGAACAGGTCGGACGTATCAACCACAAGGACGTGGCCGTGCGGATCGCCGCCGTCCATCAACCCGCGCCTTTACCTGCTACGCCGCAGATGGCGGGTATCGCCGGTCCCACCGCCGAAGACCTGCAGGCGGCGGCGTCCATTCCACCCAGCCAGCAGCAGGCCATGGCCCAGGCGATGGTCGCCCGGCTGGAACAGCGACTTGCCGCCGATCCGCACAATGCCGATGGCTGGGCGATGCTGATCCGCAGCCGCATGACGCTGGATGGCCCCGAACAAGCATCGGCTGCATTGGCCAGGGCGGTGGCCGCAGACCCGGCAGACGCAGCGCAATTGCGCCAACAAGCGCAGGCGCTGGGGGTTAAATAGCGGTTCTTCCCGGCCTCTGCTCACCATTTCGTCACCCTGAACTCGTTTCAGGGTTCATCTCGCCCCGCGCGCGGCGGTTTGTGGTGCACGATGGATGCTGAAACAAGTTCAGCATGACGAGTGAGTGTGAGTAGGTAAGCCGGTTAAAACCGCACCCCGAAATACTGCGCAGCAAACAGCGCGGCCGAGGCGATCAGGCCCGCCAAAAAGCTGCGGTAGGCATAGCCGAGCAGGCGGTATTTCTTGTGCTGCAGGACTTGGGCGTTCTGCCAGATGTCGCGGAACATCATGCGGTACATGGCCTCGTCGGTGGCGAGATTGTCGAGCATCCGCTCGATGTATTCCTCCTCGTCGAACTGGCTGATCACCCCGAAGAACATCATATTCGGCGCGCGCCCCGGTCCTCGTTTGGAGCGTATCGAGGGCATCACCACCGACACCGCGAAGCAGGCTGCGATAAAGGCAAACGCACCCAGCACCAGCAGGGGTACGACCGCAGGGCCGCCCTTGCTGGCCTGACCCAATGTCACCGTAAACACCAGGAAGGTGGCGCCCATCAGGATGCTGGCCTTCTGGTCCGCCATCTGGCTCAGCGTCATGTTGGCAATGGTCGTCTGCCGCGCCGCATTCACCGCTTGTGGGGCGAATGTGCGGGCAATCGGCACTGGGTCAATCAGGCGCTGGTGTTCATCCACGACGCTGGATCAATCCGCTGCTACACCACGCCAAACGCCAGCATGGCGTCGGCAACCTTCTTGAAACCGGCGATATTGGCGCCCTTGACGTAGTCGATATAGCCGCCGTCCTGCCCGCCTCCTGCATCCGCGCCATAATCCTGGCAGCTTTTGTGGATGCCGGCCATGATGTCTTTCAACATCTGCTGAAGTTCATCTTCTTTCCACGCCCGCCGCCCGGAATTCTGGCTCATTTCCAGGCCGGATACCGCGACCCCGCCAGCGTTGGACGCCTTGCCCGGCGCATACAGAATACGCGCGGCCTTGAAGACGTGGACGCCTTCGAGATTGGTCGGCATGTTGGCGCCTTCGGACACCGCCTTGCAGCCGTTGGCGACCAGCGCGCGAGCGTCGTCGCCGAGCAGTTCGTTTTGCGTCGCGCACGGCAGCGCGACATCGCAGGCGACATTCCATGGCGTTTTGCCGGCATGGAAGCTGGAGCCTTTGAAGGCTTCGCAATACTCTTCGATGCGTCCGCGCCGGGTCGTCTTGTGCGCCTTGACCCAGTCGATCTTGTCCTGCGAAATCCCGTCCGGGTCATGAATAAATCCGCCTGAATCGGACAAGGTCAACACCTTGCCGCCCAGTTGCACGATCTTTTCGGCGGCATGGGTGGCGACATTGCCCGACCCCGAAATGACCGCCGTCTTGCCGGTCAGGTCCTGGCCCTTCATCGCCAGCATATTGGCCAGAAAGTATACGGCCCCGTACCCGGTGGCCTCGGTCCGGATCAGCGAGCCGCCCCATTCCAGCCCCTTGCCGGTGAGGACGCCGGTGAACTGGTTGGTGATGCGCTTGTACTGGCCGAACATGAAGCCGATCTCGCGCCCGCCCACGCCGATATCGCCCGCAGGCACATCGATGTCGGCGCCGATGTGCCGGTACAATTCGGTCATGAAACTCTGGCAGAAGCGCATGATCTCGCGCACGCTCTTGCCCTTGGGATTGAAGTTCGACCCGCCCTTGCCGCCGCCCATCGGCAGGCCGGTGAGCGCGTTTTTGAAGGTCTGCTCGAAGGCCAGGAATTTCAGCACGCTTTCGGTCACCGAGGGGTGAAAGCGGATGCCGCCCTTGTACGGGCCGATGGCGTTGTTGTTCTGCACCCGCCAGCCGCGCTGAACGCGGATATTGCCCTTGTCATCTTCCCAGCAGACGCGGAACGACACGATCCGGTCAGGCTCGGCGATGCGGCGCAATATCTGCTGCTCGTGGTAGTCCTGCTTGTCCTGGATGAAGTCGAAGATGTCTTCGGCGACTTCCTGCACGGCTTGCACGAATTCGGGCTGATGCGGATTGCGCCGGTTCACCCCGTTCATGAATGCATTGAAATCGACATGATCGGATGTCGCCATGAACCCTCTCCCTGGTTTGCGGCTGCTGGAATCCGCGAGATTAATCTTTTTCAACCGGTTACGAAAAGTCCGCCTGGCTGTGTGTCAAGATTCGCCCGGCTGAATGGCCAGAAATATTCCGGTGGCCAATAGTCCTGCAAAAGCGACTCAATTGCAACTACCGTGAATGCAGGCGCTGGTTTTTAGCAGAGCAAAGGTGTAATCATCCGCAGGATACCATTTCGAGATCAACAGAAAATGGCAAAGTTGGCAGAGGGCATCGTGGCGTCGATCGACAATATTCGTGACCCATTTTCATGGATGGTCGCGCCATGACAAGATGGGCGAATCGGGCGGTCACAGCTCGTTGGACGGGACTGGGGCTTGCGCTGCTGGCGGCATCACCCGCGATCGCCCAGGTTGCGCCATCACCCCAGGTTGCGCCCTCACCCCAGGTTGCGCCCTCACCCCAGGTTTCCCCTTCGTCCCTGCCCACGCGTGAGGAATTGCAGGCTGGCGCGCCCCCGACCGAGCCCGGTGCAGCCGCGCCGCGCCGCCATCGCCTGCAAGTCGAGGACACGGTGGAGCGCTCGCCCTGCGCGCTGGACAACCCGCAATATGCGCAGATCAGGATAAAGATCACCAAGGCGACCTTCGCCCATCTGGGGCCGGTGCCCGAGTCTGCCATCGCCGATAGCTGGCAGCAATATGTCGGCACCGACCAGCCGATCAACGTGGTCTGCCGCATTCGCGACTCGGCGGCGACGACGCTGCGGGCGATGGGCTATATTGCCGCCGTCGAAGTGCCGGTGCAGCGGATTGCCGACGGCGAAGTGCTGTTCGAGGTTTTATATGCCAAGGTCACTTCGATCCACGTGATCGGGCAACCGGGCCGCGACGCCCGCCTGCTCGAAAGCTACCTCAAACCGCTGGCCAACGGCGCAATTTTCAACCGCTTTACCGCCGAGCGCAATGTCCTGCTGGCCCAGGACATCCCCGGCTATGACGTCCACCTGACGCTGAAGCCATCAGGGTCGGGGGCTGGCAACATGGTTGCCGAGGTGCGTGTCGATGACACCCCGGTGATGGTCGATTTCACCGCTTCCGATCTGGCCGCGCCCACCACCGGGCGAGTAGGCGGCCAATTGCGCGCGACATTTAACGGGCTGACCGGGCTGGGCGACCAGACGACGCTGTCGGCCTATTCGACCAGCGAATTCCGCAAGCAGCAGATTTATCAGATCGGCCACCAGTTCGTGCTGGGCGCCAGCGGGCTGCAACTGTCCGGCCATGTCACCTATGCCATCACCCGGCCCGAACTGGGCTCGCAATTTCCCAAAATCAAGGCGAAAACCTGGTTTATCAATACCGAGGCAATGTATCCGCTGCTGCGGCGTCAGGCCGTGACCTTGCGCGGCGCGCTGGGGCTGGATGTCGTCAACCAGTCGGTCACCTTCCCCGGCGCGACGCTGAGCCGCGATCGCTTGCGCGTTGCCTATCTGCGGTTCGATGTCGATGCGCTGGACATGAAGGGGCGCGGGCCGGATGACACCGCCTTGTGGCGGATCGGGGCCACCGCCGAAATCCGGCACGGCCTGTCTATTTTCGGCGCCAGCCCCGATTGCCGCACCAGCGCGGTTTGCGGCACGGCTGGCTTTGTTCCGCCGGGGGTCCCCAATGGTAATCCCGAGGCGACGGTGTTTCGCGCCTCGGCCAATCTCGACCTGCATCCGTTGCGCTGGCTCGACCTGGCGATTGCCCCCCGCATCCAATACGCCTCTGGCCCGGTGCTCGGCTTCGAAGAGTTTTCGCTGGGTAATTACACCGTCGGGCGCGGCTTTTCGCCCGGCGCGATTGTCGGCGATGACGGGGCGGCGTTTTCGGTGGAAGCGCGCGGGCCGATTGTGCGGCTCAGCGCCAATTCGCGCGTGACGATGCAGCCTTACGCCTTCTCCGACAATGGCTGGGCGTGGCGGCGGCTCACTCCGATTCCAGCCAGCCCACTGGAACTGCACTCTGTCGGGGCAGGCGTTCGCGCCAGTTTCCGGGGCGCGGGACAGCTCGATTTGGCGGTCGCGGTGCCGGTCAGTACCCTGCCGGGAGCGAGCGGCCATCCGCCGCCGCTGTTCCTGGCCACGTTCAGTACCACAATCCTGCCCTGGAGGTATCGCTGATGCGCAAGTCTCCTTTGTCCCGCTGGCTTCCCGGTGCGTCCACCACCACGCTCGCCGTGCTGTTGGTGGCCGCTCCCATTGCGGCCCCAGTTGCGGTACGCGCGCAGGGCTTCGCGGGCACCGCTGTGGTTGTTCATGGCAGCGCCGGGTTCAGCAGTTCTGGCAGCGTCCAGACCATCAACATCCCCACCACCAGTCCGGTCACCACCATCAACTGGACGCCGACCGATACCGCCATCGGCGGCGGCGCGATCAATTTCCTGCCGAGCGGGAACACCGTGAGTTATGTCGGGGCGACGGGCGCGGCGGTGCCTTATACCGTGCTCAACCGGATTATTCCCACCGATCAGACGCGGACCGTCGCCTTCAACGGCACCGTCAACAGCACCGCCAATACAAGGGTGTGGTTCTATAGTCCGGGCGGGTTGCTGATCGGTTCTACCGCAAGCTTCAATGTCGGCGGCCTGGTCCTCACCGCCGCCGACCCGGTGACCGACGACACCGGCAATTTCATCACGACCACCGCCGGGACCGACAGTTTCAGCGTTGCCGCTGCGGCTGGCAGCACCAGCGCCATCACGATCCAGCCTGGCGCCAACATCCAGGCGGTCAATTCCGGCCAGTCGAACTACATCGTCGCCATCGCCCCACAGATCAATCAGGCCGGGACCATCAGCGTGGCGGGGTCTGCGGCGCTGGTCGCCGCCGAAAGCGCCAGTTTTGCGGTGGACCGCCAGGGATTGTTCAACATCACGGTCACGGCTGGCACCACCGTCGCCGCCAACACCTTCATCCACACCGGCAGTACCGGCGGGTCGGGTGGCGCGACTGCCGCTGGCATTCCGCAACGCGTCTATATGGTCGCCGTACCCAAGAACAACGCCATTACCATGGCGATCTCGTCGGGCGGATCGATCGGCTTTGACGTTGCCGATGCCGCCAATGTCGATGGCAATCAGATCGTCCTGTCTGCCGGCAGCAACATCGCCGACACCGGCACGGGCAATCCGGTGGTGGCCGGGCGCGCGGGCAGTGGCACCGCCAGCCTGAGCGTCGGCGCGGGGAATTACACCTCCAACACCTACGCCGTTTCCACCGATAGCGCGACCGTCACAGACTCGGCGGCAAATATTACCTTCGCCTCGAACCTGAGCGTGATCGCCCCGCAGGCGACGGTCAATGCGCAGGTCGGCACGATCTCGGTCGGCGGCGACCTTACCGTCAATGCCGACAACCCCAGTACCGCCGGCACCGCAGGGACCGCGCTGGTCGAGGTGCAATCCGGCGCCGCGCTGGCGGTCGGCGCCAACGCCGCTCTGCTGGGCGTCAATGGCAACCTGACCGACACCGCTGACGATGCCCTGACCGGCGTCGGCGGCAACGCCAGCCTCCTGGTGAATTCCGGCAGGGTAACGATCAACGGCAATGCCCTGGTCAGTGCAGCTGGCTCGTGGGGACCCGGCGCACTGAACAGCGGTTTCAGCTATACTGTGGGCGGGACCGCACAGGTTGCCGTCCACGGCGGCGGGCTCAGCGTCGGCAGGGGGCTGACGGTCGATGCCTCGGCCAACGCCACCGGCGCAGACGCGGCGCTGAGCCGTGGCGCTTATTACGACCAGGCGATCTATGCCACCGCCGGGGCGGCGGCGGTGACGGTTAGCGGTTCTTCCGCGACAATCTCCGCCGCCAACGGCATCACTGCCAATGCCAATGCCATCAGCGACATCGATAGCTATGGCAACGGCGGCACCGCCACTGGTGGCAGCGCCCTGATCCAGGCGCAATCGGGGGCTACGCTGGCGGTTGGCCAGTTCGGCGGCCTTGCGGCTTCCGCCAACGCCTCTGCCAGTAACGATGTGTCAGCGTCGCCGACCAGTTCTGGCGGCATCTCCATCGGCGGTTCGGCACAGGTCCTTGCCCAAGGCGGTGCTATTACCGTTGCCGGGGTCGGCGGAATATCGGTATCCGCGAATGCCATCGGCGGCAACTCGCTTACCGGTTCCGGCAGTGGCGGCAATGCCACCGGCGGCATCGCGCTGATCAGCGCGCAGGGCGACGCTTTCGGCGATACCGGCAGCATTGCCACCAACACCAGCGGGTCCACCGCTGGTAGCGATTTTGGGACCACGGTCGAGGCTTTTGCCACGGGGGGCAACGCCTCGGGCCCCTACTCGGGTTTTCAAGGCGGCAATGCCCAGGGTGGCACCGCGACCATTTCAGCGATCGGCGCCAACCAGTCGGTGTCCATCGATCATGGCGCCGAGGTCTATATCAACGCCATGGCAACCGGTGGTTCGGGCGCGGGCATCGGTGGCGGCTCTGCAATCGGCGGCTCGGCCCAGCTTCTGGCCAATGGCGGCGCCATCGCGATCACCAATACGTCGCTGAGCGACTATGCCACCGCCACCGGTGGCAGCGACAGTTCTGGCTATGGCGGTATCAATGCCAATGGCGGCAATGCCACAGGCGGTACCGTCAGCTTGTCGGCCAGCAATGGCGGCACGATCGATGCCAATATATCGACCTACGCCAGCGCCGCAGCGACCGGCGGCACGGGCAGCGGCAATGGCGGCAATGCGCTGGGCGGCAATATCTTCATCGACCTGGGCAATAACGCCTTCAATTTCGACAGCACCGGCGTTTTCGACGAGCTGGACGCAAGCTCGACCGGGGGCGCCAGCCTCTCCTCCGGCATCGCCGGAACTGCCGCCAGCGCGGGTGGAGTGCGGGTGACCGATTTGGGCACGACCACGCTCGGCGGCAATCTGACCATCGACGGCAACACCCCGCTTTACGTGCAATCAGACGGCTCGATCGACGTTTCGGGCACGATTACCGGCACCGGGGCGGGTGCTTACCTGCATTTGTGGGCCGATGATCTGGGCACGGGCACCGGCACGGTGACGCTGGCCAGTGGCGCGCTGAACCTGCCCGGCAACCAGATCGACATTTATTACAATCCGGCCGCGCTGGGCAGTCCGACCGATTATTCCGCCGGGGTCACGGCGGGCACCTGGACCGGGTACCAGCTGGTCGATAATATCAACCAGTTGCAACTGGTCGGCAGCTATCTGTCGCAGAATTTCGCGCTGGGCAAGAACATCGACGCCAGCGCGACGCAGGGCTGGAACAATGGCGCCGGGTTCGTCCCGATCGGGTCCCCAGGTAACGCTTTCACCGGCAATTTCGATGGCCTGAACCACACGATCACTAACCTGTACATCAACCGCCCGACTACCAACGGCGTTGGCCTGTTCGGCGAGGTCGATACTTCGGCGAACAACGCTACGCTAAGAAATACTGGGCTCGTCAACGAGACTGTCATTGGTCAAACAAATGTTGGCGGCTTTATTGGTTCAGGCGGCTTATCACCTTCATCTGGCGCACAAGTTCTGGTGAATAATGTTTTCATCTCTGGAAGCATTTCTGGTGAGCAGGCCGTTGGTGGACTGGTTGGAGACACCAGTAATCCTTTTAGACCCTGGGGCACTATCTCCAATTCGCACAGCGACGCCAGCGTCGTGGCGACATTACGCGAGGCGGGGGGTCTGGTCGGGACAGGTAACGGCCTCAGTCTGAACCATGATTTCGCAACGGGCAACGTCTCCGCACCCAATGGCTACGTAGGCGGACTAGTAGGGAATAGCGGAGGCGAGTCTTCTATTGCCGATGTCTACGCCACAGGAACCGTGACCGCTGGCAATGGCAGTTCTTACGTCGGGGGCCTTATCGGCAGTCTAGGCCCCAGTTCAACGGTCGAAAAGGCTTATGCCACTGGCGCGGTGACGGTGGGCACCGGCAGTTACGCGGTTGGCGGGTTGGTTGGATTTATCTCGACGCCGGTTTTGGTCGACGAAAGCTGGGCAAGTGGCAATGTCACGGCGCCAGGCAGCTCCTCAGTCGGCGGTTTCGCTGGCGAGAACGTCGGCACGATCACCAACTCCTATTGGGACAGCTATTCCACCGGCCAGGCCAGCGGCGTCGGGACCGACTCTTCTTTCGGACCCTACACTGGCACCGAGACAAACCTCAATCCCGTCACCAGCGATCCCGCGCAGGCAGGTTCATTGAACTACGCCTTTTATTCGGGATCATACGGCAATTTCCCCACCGCCGACTGGGTTTATGACAACGGCTCGACGCGTCCCGTGGGCGCCTGGGAAGTGCCTGTGGCGCAATTCGGCGTCGCCACCATCGCCAGCGCGCACCAGGTCCAGCTGATCGACTTGAACCTCGGCGGCAATTACACCCTCACCCAGAATATCGACATGAGCGGCACCGCAGGCACCACCGACATCTGGGGCCCCGGCGGGTTCATGCCAATCGGGCATGCCAATGTCGATCCGCCGTTCACCGGCATTCTGGAAGGCGCGGGACATGTCCTGTCCAACCTGACCATGGCCCCCGGTGGCGGCTATTCCAATGTCGGGCTGTTCCAGCAGAATTCAGGCACGATCAGCGACCTGGGTCTTGCCAACGTCAATATCACCAGCGCCTACGTCTCCTATCCGACAAGCTATGTCGGCGCGATCGCTGGCATCAATTCAGGCTCGATCACCGACAGTTTCGCCACCGGGACGATCGCCCTGACCGGGTCGGCCAGCGGTTACAATGTGGCCGGTGGCCTGGTCGGTCTCAACGCCGCCGGGGCTTCCATCAGCCGATCCTATGCGACCGTCGCCGTCTCGGGGGCCGCCGCTGGAGGCGGCCTGGTCGGCGATAACGAGGGCGCGATCAGCGAAACCTATGCCAATGGCGCGGTCAGCGGCAACCAGACCGGCGGCCTCGTCGGCGAGAGCAACAACGCATCCGGCGTCACCGTCACCAATTCCTACTGGGATACCGAATTAACCGGGCAAGACGTCGGCTGCGGCTCGATCGGCTACTCCGGGGCGTGCGACGGAGCCATCGGCCTGACCACCGCGCAGACCCTACAATCGGCCAGTTTCAGCGGCTTTACGATCGATACCACAGGTGGCCAGGGCCTGCCGTGGCGCCAGTACGAGGGCCTGACCACGCCGCTGCTGGAAGCGTTCCTGACGCCGATTACCGTCCAGCCCAATAGCCTGACCATGCAGTACACTGCGGCGGTGCCCGTTGTCGGTGTCACCACCAATGGCGCACAGCCATCGGCAACCTTCGGCACCGCGCAGGTCTCCGGGCTGACCCAGAATGCCGGGACGAGCAATCTGACCTATGCTGGCGGGCTTTATTCGAACCAGCTTGGCTATGATTTCGTGCCATCGACGACGCCCGGCACATTGATCATCACCCCAGCGCCGCTGACGCTGGCGGCGGTCAGCGATACCAAGGTATACGATTCCACCACCAATTCCTCAGGGGTGCCGCAGGTTTCGGGCCTGTTGGGGAATGACAATGTCACCGCTTTGTCGCAGAGCTTTGGCTCGGCCAACGTCATGGGCGCCAATGGCAGCACGCTAGTGGTCAATGGCGGCTATGCCGTCAACGATGGCAATGGCGGCAACAATTACGCGGTCACGCTGCAAACTGCATCGGGCACGATCACCCCGGCGGCGCTGACGCTGGCGGCGGTCAGCGACACCAAGGTCTATGACGCGACCACCAGCTCGGTGGGCGTGCCGCAGGTGTCGGGCCTGTTCGGCTCGGACAGCGTTACCACCCTGTCGCAGAGCTTTACCTCGGCCAACGTCCTGGGCGCCAATGCCAGCACGCTGGCGGTCAATCGCGGCTATGCCGTCAACGATGGCAACAGCGGCAACAATTACGCGGTCACGCTGCAAACTGCGCCAGGCACGATCACCCCGGCAGCGCTTTCCATCACCTATACCGCGAACAATTTCACCAGCATCTATGGCACAGCGATTACCGGCCTGTCCGGCTCGGTCGGCGCGCTGGGCCTGCAAGGCAGCGACTCGCTGGCCTCGGTAACTTCGGGCACCGCCAGCTTTACCACGACCGCCACCGCGCAATCCTCAGTGGGCAGTTACGCCATCACCGGTACCGGCCTGTCCGGCAATACCGCCAACTATAGTTTCAGCTTCATGCAGGCCCCCGGCAACGCGACGGCGCTGACCATCGACCCGGCCAGCCTGCTGGTCACCGCCGATGCGCAAAGCCGCAACTATGGTGCAACCAACCCGGCGCTGACCTATACCGACACTGGTCTGGTCAATGGCGACACCCTGACCGGCAACCTCACGACCAGCGCCACTCCGGCCTCCAACGTCGGCACTTATGCGATCACGCAGGGCAGCTTGAGCGCGAGCAGCAATTATACCCTCAGCTATACCGGCGCCAATCTCACGATCAACCCAGCCAGCCTGACCGTCACCTACACCGCCAATCCCGCCACCGCGATCTATGGCAACAAGCCCAGCGGGCTGTCGGGCAGCGAAAGCGCGGCGGGGCTGGTCAACAACGACACGCTGGCCAGCGTCACCACCGGCACCGCCAGCTATGCCACCCCAGCCACCGCGCAATCCTCAGTGGGCAGTTACGCCATCA
>JALYHR010000068.1 GCA_030776465.1 Pseudomonadota bacterium | reverse complement strand
AGGTGCTGTCAGCCCGGGTGTTGCGGCTGCTGCTGGGCGGGGTGCGCCCCGATCAGATCCTGTGCCTGACCTTTACCAAGGCGGGCGCGACCGAAATGGCGACGCGGATCAACGACACGCTGGCGCGCTGGGTGCGGCTGGGCGACACCCAGCTGGCCGAGGATTTGCAGGCGATCGGCGCGGATATCGGCGCCGAGGCACGGGCGCATGCGCGGACGCTGTTTGCCGAAGTGCTCGATTGTCCCGGCGGCGGGCTGCGCATCGATACCATCCACGCCTTTGCGCAATGGCTGCTGGCGGCCTTCCCCGAGGAAGCCGGGCTGATCCCCGGCGCCCGCCCGCTGGAGGATCGCGAGCGCATCATGCTGGCGCGGCAAGTGCTGGGCGATCTGCTGGTGAGCGGGGAAGCGCGCGGCGATGCCGCATTGAGTGATGCGCTGGCGGGGCTGTCGCTGCGGCTTGGCCCGGATGCTGCGGAAAAATGGCTGCTGCGTTGTGCGGCGGCTTACGATGTCTGGCATGGTACCGGCGCGTGGCAACCGCCGATGGCAGCCGCGGTGCATCGCCTGCTGGGCCTGCCGGCCGATGCCGATGCTGCGGGATTGGCGCAGCATTGCGGCGACGCCATGTTCGATACGCTGTCGCTGCGCCGCTGCCTGGCCGCCAACCGGCAATGGACAGCCAAGACCGGCCAGGATCGCGCCGAGATCATCGCGTGGTGGCTGGAACAGGAAGCCGAGGACCGGCTGGCGCGGATCGACGACCTGCATCAGGTGTTTTTCACGCTGAAGGGCGATCCGCGCGTCGCAACGTCCTGTGTGAAATTGCATCCCGCCTATCTGGAGGATGTCGAACGCATCGGCGGCTGTATCGAGGCGGTCAAGGCGCGACGGGCGTTGCTCGATCTCGCCAATTGGCTGGCCCCGGCGCTCGAACTGGGACGGGCTTTCGCGCTGGCGTGGGACGATGCCAAAGCGCGCGAGGGGCTGATCGATTTCGACGACCAGATCCGCCGCGCCGCCGATCTGTTGCACAATGCCGACATGGCCGGGTGGATACGCTACAAGCTGGACCGCCGTTTCGATCACATCCTGGTCGATGAAGCGCAGGATACCAATGCCGCGCAGTGGCGGATCATCGAAGCGCTGACCGGTGATTTCTTCGCAGGGCTGGGTGCGCGCGGCGATGCCCTGCGCACGCTGTTCGTGGTCGGCGATTACAAGCAGGCGATCTTTGGCTTTCAGGGCACCAGCCCGGAGAATTTTCGTACCGCGCAAGCCTCGTTTCGCGCGCGTCTGGCGGCGGCGGCAGACAATGCCAGCACCTTGCGCGATGGCCCGCAACTGCGTGAAATGCGCGAACTGGGGCTCGATCGCAGCTTTCGCACCGCCCGCTCGGTGCTGCTGTTCGTCGATCGCGCCATCGCCCATCTCGGCCATGAGGCCTTCGGGCTGGCGCAGGCGCCCGAATCGCACGTGGGCGAGGAACGCCCCGGTTATGTCGCGCTGTGGCGCCCGGTGGGGTTGAAAGACGAGGTCGGCGACGATGGGCTGAGCGACGACGTCCCGGATGCCGATGACGAGGCCGAGCAAGGCTGGCTGGGCCAATCCGATCGCAAGCTGGCCGAACAGATCGCGCAGCAGATCAAACACTGGCTCGACACCGGCTTTCCGCTGGTCAAGGGGATCAAGCCGGGCGAGCCGCCGCGCCGCGCCAGTGCAGGTGATGTCATGGTGCTGGTGCGCAAGCGCGGTGCCTTGGCGGCGCTGATCGTGGCGCGGCTGCATGCCGCCGGAGTGCCGGTCGCCGGGGTGGACCGGCTGCGACTGGGCGCGCCGCTGGCGGTGCGAGACCTCGTCGCGGCGTTGCGCTTTGCCGCGCAGCCGCTCGACGATCTTAATCTCGCCGCGTTGCTGGTGTCGCCGCTGATCGGCTGGAGCCAGGAGCAATTGCTGGCGCATGGCTGGCGCACCAAAGGCCTGCATTTGTGGGAACATCTGCGGCGGCTTTCCGCGCCAGATGTCGTGTCCACCATGGCGCAACTGACCGATCTGCTGGCCATTGCCGATTACGAACCAGTGCAGGATTTGCTGCATTGGCTGCTGGTCGGGCCGTGGGACGGACGGCGCAGGCTGGTCGCCCGGCTGGGTCGCGAGGCCAACGATCCAATTGACGAATTGCTCAACGCCGCCCACGCCTTTGCTGCGACCGCCACGCCCAGCCTGGTCGGGTTCCTGGCCTGGTTCGACGCGGGCGAGGGCGAATTGAAGCGCGAAGCGGGCGGCGCTGCCGACCTTGTCCGGGTAATGACCGTCCACGGTGCCAAGGGCCTGCAGGCGCCGATCGTGATCCTGGCGGACGCCACCGGCAATCCCGAAAAATCGCGCGGGTCGGATCTGGCGGTCGCCGATCCCGCGACTGAACGCGAGCCGGTCCCACGTCACGTCCCGCTGCCGGGATTGCGCAAGGACGATAAAGTCGGGCGCATCGCCGAGGCTGGCGCCGCCATCGCCAAGACCGAGAACGAGGAACATTGGCGGTTGTTATATGTGGCGATGACGCGCGCGGAAGAGGCGCTGTTCATCACCGGGGCGCTGGGCTCGCGAGAGAAAGTTCCGGCTCCCGGTAGCTGGTATGCGCGGCTTGCCGAAGTCTCGCAGAGCGATGGCAGCGCAGCCGAACCCGTCGACGATTCGATCTGGGGCGTACGCCACGAACATGGCGCCATGCCGGCGATGCCACCCGGCGCGCCGCGTGCCGCCGAATTGCCTCTGCCACCGGCGCTGCCCGGTTGGCTGACCCGCGATGTCGGTGCCGAGCCGCGCCCGCCGCGCCCGCTGGCTCCTTCGGCGCTGGCCGAGGAATTCGCGCCCGATCCGCCGTTGGGTGGCCCCGATCCGGCGGTGCTGGCA
>JALYHR010000067.1 GCA_030776465.1 Pseudomonadota bacterium | reverse complement strand
GGCTGCGGCGCCGCGATCGTTGGCAACCCTGACCAGGTGCTGGCCAAGCTACGCGCCTATCAAGCCGAGGGCATCGAGGCGTTCATCCTATCCGGATATCCGCACGCTCAGGAGGCCGACCTGTTTGCCCGCCACGTCCTGCCGCATATCACCCATGGCCCGCTGGATATCTAGGCGACCGGGAGCCGCATGATGGGCGCGGAGATGTTCGATATTGCGGTCATTGGCGGCGGCGTGAACGGCTGCGGCATCGCCCGCGATTGTGCCGGACGGGGAGCCAGGGTGCTATTGCTGGAGGCGGGAGATCTGGCGCGAGGCACATCTTCTGCCTCCAGCAAACTTATCCATGGCGGACTGCGCTATCTTGAGCATTACGAATTTGCCTTGGTGCGGGAGTCGCTGAACGAGCGCGAGCGGCTGTGGGCTATTGCCCCGCATGTCATCTGGCCTCTGCGTTTCGTACTGCCGCATGTGCAGGGCTTGCGGCCGAGGTGGCTCTTGCGGCTGGGATTGTTCCTTTACGACCATATAGGCGGTCGCCGGAGGCTTCCGCCAACCCAGAGCATAAGGCTGCATCAGCACCCCGCCGGGGTTCCGCTTAAACCACAATATACCGATGGTTTCGTCTATTCGGATTGCTGGGTGGATGATGCCCGGCTGGTTGTGCTCAATGCCCGCGATGCGGCCTTGCGCGGGGCTACGGTGCGTACGCGCTGTCCGGTCCAGAGCCTCAACCGTGATGGGGATCACTGGCGGATAGTTACGCCCGATGGGGAATGGCATGCTCGGGCGGTGGTCAATGCCGCAGGCCCTTCGGTACTCGATCTGCTGAAACTCGCGGGCGAAGGCCACAGGCAAGGGATGCGGCTGGTTCGCGGCTCTCATATTGTGGTGCGGCGGCTGTTCGATCATGAATACGCCTATTTCTTTCAACTGCCGGATGGCCGCATATTCTTTGCCATTCATTATGAGCAGGATTTTACCCTGATTGGCACTACCGATCAGGACCACCACGGCGGGCTTGAGGACGTGCAGGCCACAGAGGCGGAAATTGCCTATTTGTGCGAGGGGGCATCGGCTTATTTTCGCACCCCGGTAACCCCGGTGGATGTTGTCTGGTCTTACGCCGGGGTGCGGCCGCTGCTGGATGACATGTCCGGAAAGCCTGAGGCGGCGACCCGTGGCTATCGTCTTGAGCTCTCTCCGCCAAGCGAAGGTGCCCCGATCATGTCGGTTTTTGGTGGCAAGATCACCACCTATCGCCACCTCGCTGCGGAAGCTGCCGATCTGCTCGCCAGTCGGATTCCCGAGCTCAAGGCCCCCGGATGGACCGACCGGGCCCCTCTGCCTGGCGGCGATTTCGCGATGGATGGAGCTGCGGCACTGATGACCCGGCTGCAGGCGCGCTATCCTTTTCTTGAAGCCAGCTGGGCGGCGCGGCTGGTGCGCTCTTATGGCACCGAAAGTTTTACCATCCTGGGCGATGCAACTTCGCTTTCCGAATGTGGCCGGCATTTCAGCTATGGTCTCACCCAGCGCGAGGTGGACCACCTTGTCGCCCGCGAATGGGCATGCAGCGCGGATGATATACTGTGGCGGCGCAGCAAGCTCGGTTTGCGGTTTTCCCCTGAGCAGGCTGTCGCGCTGGACGGCTACTGTACGCAGCTTGTCTCAGGCGCGCGCGGCTTCGCTGGTCAGGGCTCCGTTGTTGATTGAATCCCCTTGAGCACCTAACCTGTTCAACAGACGCCTTATGTCGTCGGTCTTTCTTTGAATTTTCACCAGTTCTCCTTTGAATTTCAAGCGCAAGAACAATCCGAGGGGCCGAATGCAAGACCGCTTCCTGCTCATCCTTGATGAGGGTACAACTTCAACCCGGGCGATGCTTTATACCCAATCAGGGGATCTTTTTGACGTCAGCCAGGCAGAGCTGACGCAATACTACCCGGCTCCGGGGTGGGTGGAGCATGACGCAGAGGAAATCTGGCAAAAAACCCTGACCTGCGCCCGCGAGATGGTCGCCCGCGCCGGAGGGGCGGATCACATCGCCGCGCTTGGTATCACCAATCAGCGAGAAACGGTGGTTGCATGGGATCGCCGCTCGGGCCAGCCTGTAGGCCGCGCGATTGTCTGGCAGGATCACCGGACCGAGGAAGCGTGCCTGGCCTTGCGTGAAGCCGGTCGGGAGCCGGAAATCCGCGCGAAAACGGGTCTCATGCTCGATCCCTATTTCTCCGCCAGCAAGATGCGGTGGCTGCTCGACAATCGACCGGAGGCTACTGCGCTTGGTTCTCATCTTGCGCTGGGCACTGTGGAAAGCTGGCTGGTGTGGAAGCTGACCGGCGGCCTGCATATCAGCGATGCCTCCAATGCCAGCCGGACAATGCTGCTGACACTGACGGGCAAGAGCTGGGATGACGATCTGCTGGATATCTTCGGCATTGCGCGTCACCTGTTGCCCGAAATAGTGGATAATTCGGGCCATTTTGGGAATACACTTCCCGCTCTTTTGGGAGCGCCAATACCGATTTGCGGGCTATGCGGCGATCAGCAGGCGGCTACCATCGGACAAGGCTGTCTCGCGCCGGGGCAGGTGAAGGCCACATTGGGAACGGGCGCCTTCGTGCTGGCCAATACCGGCTCTGAAGTACCCAAATCGCACAATCGCCTGCTCGCCACCATCCTGGCTCAGGAAAGCGGCAAACGCACCTATGCCTTGGAAGGTTCAGTCTTCGTTGCAGGCAATCTGCTGAAATGGTTGCGCGATCAGCTTGGCATCATCGGCATTGCGGCAGAATCCGAAAGCTTGGCCAAATCGGTTCCGGACAACGGTGGAGTTTGCATTGTACCGGCTTTTTCGGGGCTTGGTGCACCATATTGGCGTTCGGATGTGCGGGGCATGATCTCCGGCCTTAGCCATGGCACAGGCCGCGCCCATATCGCCCGAGCCGCGCTGGAGGCGATGGCGCATCAGCTTCACGATCTGAAACATGCCTTTGGTGAGGACGGGGTCCGCTGGGAGTTGCTGCACATTGATGGTGGCATGAGCGCCAATGATTGGCTGGCGCAAGATCTTGCCGATATTCTCGACCTTCGGGTGGAACGCCCGCAAAATATCGAAACGACCTCGCTTGGGGTGGCCATGTTGACAAGCGTGGGATGTGGGATGCGCGCATCTTTGGCTGAGGCATCGCAGATGCGCAAGCAAGCCTCGACCTTCCGCCCGGCAATGACCCCAGAGGATCGGCAATGCCGGCTGGACCTATGGCAGAGCGCCATCGGTCGGTTGCTTACGTGAGCTCAAAATGATCGAGTTGGCCGCATTCGCTGCATAAGATGAGGTCTACGTTGTGAATCGGCATCCGATTTTGGTTCTGACACAATTTTGATGCAGTTGTCCGGTTGCCGCGGCGACAAGTAACGTCAAGGCTGGACTACCTCCCGTCTTGCCGCCATGGGTGGATTGCTGGAAATGCTCATGCCGCCACGGCGCGGTCCGCTGGCGCCGCGTCCGGGAATTGACCATTCCAGATTTCAACCGGAGCGAGGTTTTCTGTGCGCAAGGTGCTGGTTACGGGTTCGGCCGGGTTTATCGGGTTTCACCTTAGTCGCTTATTGCTGGCCGATGGCTTTGCGGTGGTCGGCTTTGATGGAATGACCGATTATTATGACGTCAGCCTGAAGCACAAGCGCCACGCCATGCTGATGAAACACGCGAATTTTCGCGCCGTCGAAGGCATGCTGGAGGATGTCGACCGGCTTGCCGCCTTGTGCGCAGCCGAACAGCCCGAGGTGATCGTTCATCTCGCCGCCCAGGCCGGAGTGCGCTTCAGCCTTGAAAAGCCCCGCGCCTATCTCGACAGCAATATCGTCGGCACCTTCAACGTCATGGAATGCGCGCGCGAGCTGGGCGTCTCGCATCTGCTGATGGCGTCCACTTCCTCGGTCTATGGCGCCAACACCCGCATGCCTTATCACGAAGGTGACAAAGCGGACATGCCGCTGACCTTCTATGCCGCCACCAAGAAGGCGAATGAAGCGATGGGCCATGCCTATGCCCATCTGTGGAATTTGCCGACCACTTTGTTCCGCTTTTTCACGGTTTACGGCCCCTGGGGACGCCCCGATATGGCGCTGTACAAATTTACCCGGGGTATTTTGGACGGCACCCCCATCGACATTTACAACAATGGCGAAATGTACCGCGATTTCACCTATGTCGACGATCTGGTGCGGAGCATCCGCCTGTTGATCGACAAGCCGCCGATGCGCCCCGCGACCCCCCAGGATATCGCCCCGTGGGACAGCCTGAGCCCGGCGGCGCCCTATCGCGTCGTGAACATCGGCAATTCCGAAAAAGTGCGGCTTGGCGATTTCGTCGATGCGATCGAGGCCGAATGCGGCAAGCCTGCGCTGCGCAATTACATGCCCATGCAAAAGGGCGACGTGCCCGCGACCTGGGCCGATGCCACGCTGCTCCGGCAATTGACCGGCTATGCCCCCGAAACCCCGGTGCGTCAGGGCGTAGCGCAATTTGTCGCATGGTATCGCGACTATTACGGGGTCTGAACCAGATGCCCGGCGGCAACGCGCGCCAGGCTGGATGACCGCGATGTGGCGGCTTGTCGCGGCGGGGCCTGCACGATCTGAGCATCACCGGAACGGGCGTCACCCTGGTGTTCACGCAGAACGTCACGGGTATTTATCTGGCTGACAACATGACCACCGGTGCCATCGCCGCGTCATGGGTCAAGGCATCAGGCGCAACCGGCACTGTCGCGAGCCCGGAAGGCGTCATCTCAGAAGTGGCGTTCGGGGATTCGGATGGTGTCGCCTGGTGCCACCGCTGACCCGGCGCTCAGACGGAAGGCGACCTCATTGGTGCCGCCCCATTGGGTAACGAATACGACATTATGCTTGGCGCGATAGGTGTAGCCCTTCGCGGTGGCGATGGCCTGCTGGATGTTCATATTGGGGACAAACGGGTATTGGCCAGGCGCATTCACCTCGCCCAGGATGAAAAATGGGCGATAGGCCAGCAGATCGACCGATATGTTCGCCTTGGTCAGGATGCCTGCGCCCTGATAGGCGGCAACCAGCGCGGCTTCCAGTTCGGGGATCGTCAGCCCGGCGGCCTTGATCTGCCCGACCATCGGCAGCGACACCGTACCCAGGCTGCTGACGTGGTACTCACCGCTCAGCTTGTCCTCGCCATAGATCAGGATGTGCAAATCATCGCCGCCACCCAGATGATATTCGCTGCCACTGCCGACTTTGGCGACCGGATTTTCCAGAGGCGTCGTGGCGCAGGATGACAGGAGCAGCACCAACGGAACAAGTCTTCCGGCGATTTTCGCGCGTAGCATGATCTAAAAAACTCCGGGTTATTGCGATTGCCAGCGCCACGAAAAGTGAAATCTCGACAATGCCAAAATTAAAAAACGCGAAAATGAAAAAAGGCGATCACGTGAAATCTGTCACGCCGATCGCCCCGGTCGTGGAAACGTTTGCATGATTGCGCACAATGGTGCAAGTGCGAAATAGTTAGACATTTCTCTCAGAAGAACGAATAATTTCTATGATAAACGTAAATAGTACTAAGTAAAATTCATGTATTTCCGGCATTTAGGCGCAGGTCGCCCAGCGCTTCTCTTCGCTACTGCCGGGCGTTTTCGGGAATAAAATACAGCGTTCTCGCCCAGGCAGTATTTGCGGCTGGTTTCGGGTTATTTTATAACAGCGAATCGGCGCAGGCCCAGGATGTATCTGCAGCCCCAACCATTGGCACCCCCTTCGACCGAACGCGTACCACGGCCGTGGCGGATCGCGTTGTACCCGGCTATGAACCGCGCGGCGTGCCCTTGGGCGGCTTTTTGCTCTCGCCCGAACTCGACGCCGGGATCGTGGCGGTGGACAATCTCTATGCCAGTCCCGGCAAAGCGGCAGCCGACATTGCCGCAGCGGTCAGTCCGGGTTTTGCACTTACCTCGCAATGGAGCAGGAACCTGTTGGCGGTAACCGGCAGCGCTACCTATACCCACTATCTCAGCGCCACCACCGAGGATAGCGATCTATACCGCACCCGGGTGCAGGGGCGCTATGACATCAGCCCTGAATTGGCCGTTTCCGCTTATGGTGACTACCATCAGGATCAGGTCTCCCGCACCCAGCCGGGCAGCATCCTGGGGCTCGCTCGCCCGCTAAGCTACACCGTGCTTTCCGGCGGTGGCCGGCTGACGTGGACCAACAATCGGCTGCACGTTGCCATAAAAGGCGATGATCGCCGCGTGAATTACGATAATCTGGTGTTCAGTTCGGGCCTCGTTCAGCCCCCGCTGGGCCTGAACCGGCACGAGGGGATCATCACCGGCACCGCAGAATATGCGCTGACCTCGGCTGTCTCGCTGTTGGTCCAGGCCAGTACCAATCGCACCGCCTACAGGTTATCCGACGGGCAGGTGGCGGGGCCGGACCGATCGTCCAAAAAGCATGAGCTGCTGTTTGGCACCAGCTTTGAATTTACCGATTTCCTGCGCGGAGAACTCGCGCTGGGCTATATCGACCAGCAGTTCGATTCAGCCGTATACAAGAATTACAAGGGATTTGGTGGTCGGCTGAAACTCCAGCTATTTGCCACCCAACTGACGACCGCCGAGTTCGACTTGTCGCGGACGTTGAACGAGGCCGACAATCCACTCGATTCCAACTATGTTATGACCAGCGCGACTTTCAAGCTTAACCATGAATTGTTTCGCAATGTGGTGCTGTCGCCATCTGTCACTGTTTCGCAAAACGGTTTTCAACAGATCGGCCTGGTCGAATCGCAGTTACGCGCTACGTTTAATGCCACCTGGCTGCTGGATCGCAGCCTGTCGCTACAGGCGCAATATCAGCATGTTTTCTCCTGGTCCAATTCATCGCAGGTCGGTTTGAATTTCAACGTCAATGCTTTCAGTATCACCGCCATCTACAGGATTTAGATTTTCAGCCGGCGTCCGTGGAGCCCGGGTAAGATTTTTAGCAACGGCTGCGGAGCCGGGCAAATTTACGGGACAACACGATGTCTTCGCGTGATTTAGAACAAAAACCGGTACCCACTTTTGTCATCACGCTATAGCTCGGTCGCCAGCGCTATCAATTCAGCGTGATCGAAAATTTCGACACGGTGTATGATCCGGAGTTGCGCATCGGCTCGATGCCCACCGCCACACCATTGACCCATAGCCCGGCGGAAGACAGGCGGTGCTGGCTCAGCAGGCTATTGATGACGGCTTTGAAATCCAGGGTCGCACTCAGCACCCGAGCGCCCGAATAATACATGAAGTAGGCACCTGACGAGCCTCCCTGCTGATAGCGGCAAGCCCAGACGTGGCGGTTGAGATCGGTATAGGACTCGCATGGCGTTCCACTGGCAAAATACAGCTGGCCCATATCGCTCAGATTCTCGAAGAAGCCGATCTCGGCCACTTTCGTAGCTGCGTTCCCACGCACACTGGTCAGGTAAAACTCATTGAGGATGTTGAAATCGCTGCTGGAGCCGGTCACGCTGGATAGTTGAATCTGCTCGATAAAATTGTGCATGGCCGCCACTTGCACCGGTGTCACCGCAACCTTGGGCACGCCGCTATCGTAATTGCCATAGGTGACCTGCCCGACATATCCGCAGAGGCCACCACCGGATGCACCACAGCCGAGCTTTGGCCAAGTCCAGCTGGCAGTTGTCCCGTTCGGATAGCCAACAGCGGGTATTCTTATCAAATCGCCACATGTCGAGCCCACGGCGCATGCGGTTCCCGCCGCATTGTAGGGGCTAGAATATGAGAGAAATTGCCCGGCAGTGTAATTGGTGCGGTCTGGAATGACAATGGCACTCGCGCCATGCCCCGTTTGCGTGAGCGATAGCGTCATTGCGGCTGTCGTGACGAGTGCTAGAAACCGGCGCATGTTGAAATTCCTAAGAAATAAGGAAGATTTTGTTATAAAAAGGTGAATTTTTACATTATTACGACGTTCATCGATCGGAAATGAACCATATCGCGCAGATGATTATGCTAAATTATAACTCTGCAATTTCGTGCCGATCGAAAAACACCGCATGCAATCACAGTGCACTCCGCGATCTTATGGGGGATGTGGTTTACGATTCGATTTTTTTATGTGGTTAACGCTTTCGCATAATGATGCGGCACGTCGACACGGTGCGTCGCGCGGGTAGCAAACCCTGCCGTTCCCGCCTCGCTGCCGTCACTGCCTGAATGCGGGTGGGGTGAGTCATTACGAAGTGACAGCTGCATTTGCGGGCGGTCGCAGCCAAATTTGCCAACGGCATAAACATGCCATCCGTCTCGCCAACGGATGGCAACATGCTTTGCTCAAATAGCAGCAGGCTTGGCTTTGTTGCTGTGGCGTCGTTTTATTGTATGCAGCACATCGGCACTGTCCTGGTTCGCGGGCCGCCTGCGGCTTGACCCCGATGCATCCTGAGCGAAGGCCACTGCGAACAGCATGAAAACACCGACTATGGCATCGCGCGCGAACATACTGCTTTCCGTTACATTATGACCCATGCCAAAGATTACCAGCGCGCAAATCAGCGCCCCTCGCTCCGGCGCAATTCCTCGAGCTGCCAATAGGCGCAGCAGCGGCCATAAAATCAGCGCGAATGTGACGAGAAGCATTCCGGGCAAGCCTATCGTGACCAGCAGATCCAGATAGCCATTATGCCCGACCGTAATCTGAGTAACATATCCTTTGCCATATTGATAAATCGGGCTTTGGTCGCCAATGTTCCAGAATGATTCGAAACCGGCACCTGTCATCAAATTGTCCCGTGCGAATTTCAATAAAGACGACCATATCAGGCCGCGTCCAGTAAAGGAAGATGGGTCTAAGAAATCCATCGTTGTAACATCGCGACTGGCGCTAATATACATCCAGCCCAAGGTCGCTAATAATGCCGTTCCGATAATAGCAAAAAACCTGATCTTCCCATCCATAATTTTAAACATGAACCCCACAGAAATGGCAAGAATCACCATTCCTGCTGACGTCTTTGACTGCGCCTTTACAAGAAAAAATATCGATGCCAAAATTACGGAAATTCTACTTGCCTTCGATAGATATTTGGTATCGAACGTAAATAATAATATGCATAGAGCGCAAGCGGCGCCGGCAAAATTCTTGTGAGTCATGAAACCGCGCCAATCACCGGCCAAGGCAGTTTGTATTACCGCGTCCTTCATCATGTGTATACCGGTTTCTGGTAAAATCAGTACTACTAGGAAATTGCCGATCAGTGCCATCACCAGCGAAAGCCGCAGTATGGAAACTGTCAGCCGGTAACCCGCTGCCTTCACAAGTATAAAGCTATTCCAGACAACCAGGCTGGTCAGCACCAGGCGGCGCTCGGCAATCGCTGGACTTACCGCCCAAGACAGGCTGATCCAGCACCACGCCAATGCCACAACGACCGGTAGTGGTACGCGCAGCACCTTCCACCCATTGGCAAGCGGCCTGGCGCCGTAAAGCGTCAACGCGAAGATCGCGAGGTAGCCGCCCTGGCGAAAACCGTTGCCCTCATCGCCGGTCTGGATGACGTCATAGCCGGTCATCAACGGCCCCAAAAAAACCATCGCCAGAAAGGCGAGGCCGGCACTCAGCAGGGCAATCTCGTGGCGCTCTGTCAGGCGCTCGATACCGAACCATGCCTCCAGGCGATGGCTGACCAGTGATGCCATCCTGCCTGTCCGATCTTCGCGTGCCATGGGTCAGTAATCTCCTAAACTGAACCGGTGACGATCACCGCAACCCTGGAAAAAACCAATGCGGGGCTTGCATCCAAAGGTCAATTGCCGTTCCGCAGGGTGCCTTGGCCGGGCAACCAAATTTGCCTTGATTCCCGATCGATGGTCAATGTCTGAGCTGGCTTGTCCGGCCAATGGCCATTGAGCTGAGTTCATCTTGACACGTCATGGTGGCGGCCATACTGGTTGCCTGCGATCGCACCTGCCCCATCCATCGAATTGGATATTCCGGAGCGTTTTTGATCTGATGGCCACCGCCGCCGGCAACTTTTAATGCGAAGCGGTTGTGCATCAGGTCGAATAGTTGGCGCAACGCTGGTTTGAGACGATCTATCATTCCGCTTCGCAAGAGGATCGAGATGGAGAGCCTGCATCCGGGTGGCAAGCGGCGACCAGCGGTCATTGTGCCAATCCAGTTCCTGCGAGGCGTTGCCGCATCCTTTGTGGTGGCGGTGCATCTGTTGGAGAGGCTGACCAGGAGAGGCGCGTTCCAGCACGATCTGCCTGGCTGGGTCTGGTCGCTTGGCGATATCGGCGTCGCCACGTTCTTCGCGATCAGCGGCTTTATAATGGTCCATACCACCGCAGGTGAGTTTGGAATTCCCGGTTCCGGGAAAAAGTTTTTTTATCGGCGACTGATCAGAGTTGCGCCAATTTATTACATTACTTCAGCGGCTATGGTCGTTTTCATGTATTTAACCTATAATTTTAGCACTAATGACGCGTATCATTCGCCGACATTCCCAGAGATAATGATGTCATTATGTTTTATTCCGTACTTGGGACCTGATAATATTTCGCATCCCGTTTATGGTTTGGGATGGACTTTGGAATATGAAATGTTTTTCTACCTGGTATTTGCAGCTGCCTTGGTACTACCCAGGCGCATTGGACTGGCATGCGTCATTATGTTCCTTCTTGCCGTGGTCGCAGCCGGCACGCTGATCGCCCCTCCGGAAGCCATGGTTGGCCTGCCGGTCCCGATCTATTATTTTTCCAGACCACTGCTGCTCTACTTCATCATTGGCATGATCATGGCGGTGGGCCGTCTGAAGTTCGGGACGATCAAGACACGGATACCGGACGGGGCCATCTGTATGTTCGCGCTCATTGCTCTGGGCATCGGCGTGAGGCTTGGGCCCAAGGGGATCGACTTTGCAAGCGCAGTGACCATTGCGTTGGCCATTGCCGGTGTAACGTTGCTGGAGAGTCGGCAAAACCGGACGACGAGATTGAGCGTGCTATCGCGAGCTTTTGGCGATGCTTCCTACAGCATGTACCTGACGCACAGCTTTTTTCTGGGAGCGATCGCCGTGATGGTCGCCCATCCTGCAGGGACAGGTCCAGTCGTTCTGATCGCTCTGATCATCGCCACTTGCGTCTTCTGCGCGGCGATGGCGTGGCTGGTCTGGCGCTTCGTTGAGGTGCCGGTTACGCGCTTGCTGGCCACACGACCAACATACCGGCCTGAGGTGACACCGATGTTGGTTGAAAGGATCGACTAAGGTAACCTTTTTAGGCTAGGCAATGCGCCGGGCAGAATCCCATTATGACACCGCGCGCTCCAGAATCCCGGATGGCTCATTGGCGGCCGGCTTGAAAGAGGGAAAGTAACGGGTATGTCCAGAATTCAGCGAAGCCTTAAAAGCGATTGGCTACGGTATTATGTGCCCCGTGCGATCGAATTCATCTGCTTGATATTGCTGATTTTGGTTATGGTTGCCGTGATTTATGGGCTGCTGCTGCGGGGCTATTCTGCGCGAAGTTATTTTGTGGCAGCCGGGATGGCTGGTTTAGGTGCCTTGATCGTGATTGTCGGTCTTGGGCAACAGGCTATCGCTGCGCGCGATGCCGCAACCTGGCGGGAAATGGCTGTTTGGCAAATCCGAGCTGCCACCGAGAAATTGGAGCGGCTTGGCATTGATAATCACCAACGGATAGATGAAATTCTTGGACCGATCGACTCGGCATATTATAAAATCCTTATTGATACCCTGATCGATCAAATGGTTTACGGTAATGAAGGATCGTATCGTGATGAACAGTGAAATACATCAGGAAATGGGTGAGACAGGCATTCGGTTTCTGGCGCATTGGATTTCTGCTTGCTTCGGACATTTTTTGAGAGTCGTGATGCCTCTGGTAATAGACTGGCCACACTTGGCTCGTTATAGCAAATTTCCGACATGGTGGTCGGTTCTGGCCTTTGCCGGGGTGACATCGCTGTCGGCTGCGATTATCAATGCGAATTTGCCGGTAACTGCCCGGGAATTGATCAAAAGCGTAGCCATGGGTTTCGCGCTCAACACGACCTTCGTGCTTTTTTCGCATGGTTGAGCCTTTGTGCACAGTTATGCTCTGCCGCTTCGTCTAGCGCGCAGCGATGGCCTCCACCACCATCGATCTCCTGCTGGATCTAGGCTGGTTGCCAGCGCCGCCCGCTGATTTGCGCGCGCGCATTCGCGCGCTTTGCCAGTCCCCGATCCCTTTTACAGAGGCGGCGAGGCTGGCGACTTACGCCTTATCCGCCAATCAACTCGACCGGCTTGGCCAGGCAATCGACAGCCTGCGCCAGACAAATATTGCTCCAGAGCCACTGACACCATTCCGCCTGGGACTGGCGGGCAACGGCACCCTGGATCTCATCGCGCCGCAGTTGGTGGCCAGCGCCGCGCGCCACGGCATCCTGCTGGAATGCGTGCAAGCAGGATTTGGCCAGATTCTGCAGGAAGCTCTCGATCCGAATTCCACGATCAATCGTGCCGGGTGCCATGCCGTCCTGCTGGTGCTGGATTATCGCGGTCTGCCCTTTGCGCCGGGCCTCTCCGGCGACGGGAGCGAAGCCGACGAAGCATTGAAATTGATCGATTCGATCCGCGCAGGCTTTCGTGGCAATAGCGGAGCGCCGGTGATTCTGCCCACCCTGGCGCCGCCGATTGAATCATTGTTCGGCAGTCTCGACCGCTGCCTGCCGCACACGCTTCGTCACCAGATCGAGCGTTACAATGCCGCACTCGCCACAGCCATTGCCGGTTCTGGCGATATGCTGCTCGACGTGGCGGCATTGGCGCAGAGCGTGGGTTTGGCAGCCTGGCATTCTCCCGGTGAGTGGCACATGGCGCGGATGCCGTTCGCGACGCGGTGTACACCGCTGTATGCCGACCACGTCGCGCGGTTGATCGGCGCGATGCGGGGCAAGGCTCGTCGCTGTCTTGTGCTCGATCTGGACAACACCCTGTGGGGAGGCGTGATCGGGGATGACGGGCTGTCGGGAATTCGCGTCGGCCAGGGCGATCCGGTCGGCGAGAGCTTTCTGGCCCTCCAGCAGTTCGCGCTGGATCTTCATGGACGCGGCGTCGTCCTGGCTGTCTCATCGAAAAACGAGGACGCCATTGCAAGGTCCGCCTTACGCGATCATCCCGACATGCTGCTGCGCGAAGCGCATTTCGCCGTGTTTCAGGCAAATTGGACCGACAAACCGGCCAATATCAGGGCAATAGCGGATGAGCTTTCGCTCGGTCTTTCCTCGTTCGTCTTCGTGGACGACAATCCGGTCGAGCGGGCACTGGTCCGCGATCTGCTGCCCGAGGTTGCGGTGCCTGAAATGCCCGACGACCCAGCGTTGTTCGCCAGAACCTTAAGCGCTGCGGGTTATTTCGAGGCCATCGCCTATTCGGCGGAGGACGAGACGCGCGCGGCGTTTTATCGTGACAATGCGCAACGCCTGCATTTGCAACAGGCATCCGACGGATTAGGCGCTTATCTGGAATCGCTGCGAATGGAGATTGCATTCGCGCCCTTCGATGCGCCGGGACGGGACCGCATTGTGCAATTAATCAACAAGTCCAATCAGTTCAACCTGACAACGCGGCGATATTCGTCAACCGAGATCGCGGGTTTGGAAGTCGACCCCGATGTATTGACCTTGCAGGTGCGCTTGCGGGATCGGTTTGGCGACAATGGCATGATATGCGTGGTCATCGCGCGACGTATGACCGCCGACACCTGGGAAATCGATAGCTGGCTCATGAGCTGCCGGGTGCTGGGCCGCCAGGTCGAGGAAGCCGTGCTGTCCGAACTCTGCCGGTGCGCGCGCGACCGCAAAATCGACTGGCTGATCGGCATTTTTCGGCGCACCAATCGCAACATGATCGTCTCCGAACACTATTGCAAACTGGGGTTTGAAGAAATCGAAGCCAGCGCGGACGGGGAAACCCGCTGGCGACTGCGCACTGACGCCCGCATCCGTCCTGCGCCCATGACAATTGTCAACCGCGATGGCGATCACACGAATTCGGGTTGAGTATCTGCGCTATCATGCGCCAGCTCCTGGCGTGGAACAGGCAGTTTGCTGGTGGTGTTTGCGCCGTCAAGGCTGATGAGAATCCTTTCCATGATCGGGCCCATGATCTTGCCCATGATCCGGCTGGCGTCCGGGCGGGGCATGGCTCTGGCCGGGGCGTGACGGCCCGGCATTGGGTGCAGGCGGCCTTAATTCAGGCGGATGCTGGGCTGGAACTGGCACCCTGGCGGCGGGTGGAGCGGGGGGCGTGATCCGGGACGCTTGCATTCTGGCGACGTCCGCCTGCCGTTGCGCGGCCAGGGCATGCAATTGCGCCTGACGGGCCGCCAGCAGCGCTTCGTGCTGCAGAACTTGCTGGCGCGCGGCGACCTGTTGCTGTGCCGCCATGTCTTGCTGACGATGGACATTGGCGACTTGCTGCTGCGCTTCATTTTGCGCAGCCAATTGTTGTTGGCGCGCGGCGGCTGCCTGGCGCTGTGCCGCCGCGTCGTGCTGCGCCTGGCTGGCTTCCTGTGCCAGCCGCTGGCTGGCTAGCGCCTGACGCTGCGCGGCCAACTGCCGCTCGTGGGCCATGGCCGCTTGATCGGCAATGTTTGCAACCGGACCGGGTGGTGGACCAGCCAAAGGAGCGCGGCCCTGCGGTGCGGCGAAGTCGCGGGGTTGCGGTTGGTTCGGCCTGGCGAAGCCTTGCGGCGCAGCGGGCGCCACGGTCGCATGCGCGCCGACAGCGGCCAGCACCGGCGGCGGAGCGCCAGCAAAGCCATGCGATTGCCAGCCGGAAAATTGCTGCGCGACAGCCGCTCGCTGCTGGAGTTCCTGCTGCCATCCGGGCTGGTGCGACGGGTCGTTCCGGGCGTGATAGGCCTGCCATGCTGGCTGCTGCGTCCGGGCTGCGGCCCAATTGGCCTGCGCGGCGCTGAACTGCGGACGCTGGGCCGCCCAGTCGGCGGCGACTACACCTTGATGCGGGCGCTGCCCAGCCGCCTGGCGAAGCTGCTGGCCGCGCGAGAAATAACGGGAGGCCTGATCGCGATAGCTGCCATAGCGATCCGGCGGCACCAACGCGCCATTGGCACCATACATCGCCACCAGTGCGCCGCCAGCATAGGCATAGCTGTAGTCGTGAGCGCGCACGAGATAGGGATACTCGGCGCCCGTCCGATAATAATAATAGCGATAGCCGTTCGCGGTCGGTTCGGCATAGCGGTAGTCTCCGCCATTCGTCTTCCACACCCAGGGCGCGACGCCGTCGCGGTTGTCGTAATCATAGTCGGGCGGGGCATCGCCGATTTCGTCTTCGATATCGCTGGCGCGGTCGAGATAGGCATAGGCTTCGCGGTCGTTCACAGGCCGGCTGACGCTGACATAGCGCCCAGCCGGTATCGCCGAAACCGGCGGAGCGATAGTCGGCTGGCTGGCCGGACCGTTCTGCATCGGCAGCGCAGCCGGGAGTGCGGGGAGGCCGTTATCAGGCGTCGTCGTGCTCATGTCCTGCGATGATTTGTGGCATCCGCCCAGAGCTAAAGCCAGCAGCGACACCGACGCGATCGCGGTATGATAACGCAGCATTCTCGGCTCCTTTGGGCAATCCCAGCATGGCGCGCGCGCCATGAACTGCAGGTGTCCAAAGACTTCAGCGGAGAGAATGTTCCGGCACGGTACCTGGCAACCGTTAGCCATCATTTCATCGGCGGGATGGAAATGCGCCGGTTACGGGCGTCGCCGGGGTGCTGACCGTCGCCCCGCGCGTCCACCGGCTGAAAGCGCAGGCGCTGGACAAGTTGCGGACGGCGCTCGCCGATCTGGCGGAGATTCTGTGAGGCCTTCTCCCCTCCTCTTCAGGGGAGGGGCTGGGGGTGGGGTCTCTCGTCCGGGCGCGACGCCGGACCCTGACGATAGATCCCACCCCAATCCCTCCCCTGAAGAGGATGGGCTTAAGAATGACGCTATTTCCCCGCTTTCGCCAGTTCGATCAGGATGCCGGGGCTGAGCACTTGCGGCAATTGCCGGGGCGGGCCGAAACCTGCCGGATACCACACGTAAAGCGGAACCCCTGCGGCGCCTTGTCCGGTGAGATAGCGGGTGATTGCCGCATCGCGGCGGGTCCAGTCGCCTTTGATCACCACCACGCCAGCGCGGGCGAAGGCGGATCTGGTATCTTCGCGCTCGATGGCGAGGCGTTCGTTGACTTTGCAGGTCAGGCACCAGTCGGCGGTGAAAAAGGCAAATATGGGATGGCCGCTGGCCCGCGCCGCCGCCAATGCGGCTTCGCTGAACGGTTGTGCGGGCAGAACCTCGGGCGCTTCCGAGGAAGGCGCGTGGATCAGCGGCGGCAGGACGAAGGCGCCCAGCACCAGCAACACCGCACCGCCCATGGCGACCTGCGAGGCAACCGCTCGACCGGCCCGCTGCTCGCGCCCGGTCCACGCCAGCAGCGTCAGCAGCGCGGCGGTCAGGGCGATGGCGGCTCCGGCGAAATCCCATCCGCCCAGGCGGCTGGCCAGCCATGCCAGCGCCAGCGCGGTTAGCGCCATCGGCACGGCCATCGCCTTGCGAAACCATACCATCCAGCGTCCGGGCCGGGGCAGTGCCCGGCGCAACGCGGGTACCACGGCAATGGCGATGAACGGCAAGGCGATACCCACGCCCAGTGCCGCAAACAACAGCAGCGCGGGCAGCACCGGCAACAACAGCGCCGCACCCATCGCGCCCGCCATGAACGGCCCGGTGCACGGTGTCGCGACAAACGCCGCCAGCAGCCCGGTGGCAAAGGCTCCGCGCGGCGATCCGGCAGTGGCAAAACCGGGCACGGCGAATTCGAACAGACCCAGCAGGTTGGCGGTGATCGCGGCGGCCAGCGCCAGCAGCGCCGCGACCACGGCGGGCTGTTGCAATTGAAACGCCCAGCCAATTTGCTCGCCGCCCGCGCGTAGCGACAGCAGCCCGCCGCCCAGCAACAGGCAGGCCAGCACCACCCCTGCGGCATAGGCCAGACCCTCGGCGCGGGCGTGCGCGGCGCTTGTCCCGGCACGGGCGAGGCTGATCGCCTTGAGGCTGAGGATCGGGAACACGCAAGGCATCACGTTGAGCAGCACGCCCCCCGCCAGTGCGCCCAGCAACAGCCACGGCAAGCCCGGCAGTTGGGGAGCATCACCCGCCAGCGCGATCCCGCCGCTCGGCACCGCGCCCGGCAGGGCAGTAAACCCGACGCCGTCACCCGCTGCGTTCAGCCGCAGCACGGCGGGAAAGCTGGCCGGGGTCAGGGCGGCGAATCGCGCGCGCTTAAGACTGACCAGCAGTAAATCGCCGCGCCGGGCGAAGGATTGCGGCGCGGCGTAATCGACCAGCCGGTCCAGCCCGGCGAACACATGCGGCTGCGCCAGCGCCAGACCGGAGGGCAGGGGGATGGCCAGGCGGATGCTGTCCTTGTCCACCGCCATGGCCGCGTCGGCCCCCAGCGGGGCGGGCAAAAGGGCGCGCCAGCCATCGAAACGCGGATCATGCGTTTTGGGTGCATTGCCCAAACTCACCGGTATAGTGGTGCTCAGAATGGCGTGTTCGGGCACGCAGATCTGTTCGGTGCAGGCCAGCCAATCGGCCTTCACGCGCAGTGGCAGGCTCGTCCCGGGCGGTGCCGCAACAGGCAGCGTCAGCGGCACCAGCAGCGCATAATCGCGTTGGTAGACGTGGTTCATCAACCCAGACACCAGCAGCGTTTCGGGCACCGGGTAAAGCAATGCGCCAGCACTCGCGCCAGCGGGCAGGGTCCAGTCCAGCCGCATGCCAAAGCCTGCATCGCCCGGATTGGACCAATAGCCGTGCCACCCCGGCGATGGCTGCATCAGGATCGCCAGTGTCACCCGACTGCCCGGAGCCCCGCCAGATTCGGCCAGCAATGTCGCGGCGATATGGGTCGTCGCGGCGAACACCGGCCCTGCCAGAACCAGTGACCCCAGCAGCGCCAGCATTTGCCCCAGCCGCGCCAGCATTTGCCCCAGCCGCGCCAGCATTTGCCAAAGCGTCGCGACGATCTGGCGATAGCGGGGCATGAACTGCGTTTCTCCTGAACGGGCACAAATCATCGGGGTCGGAATTTGCCTGTAGCATCGCGCCGCCGTGGCGCAACGTCTCGACATTGGCGGCGCAGCGCGCGATAGCGGGGAACATGGAGAGTACCCGATCATGATAGCCGCGCCCAGCAACCCGGTTCCCGCAAAAGACCGCCGCGACCTTATCATCCTGGGCGGCGGGCTTGTCGGCATGACGCTGGCGCTGGCGGCCGCGCGGGCGGGGATCACCAGCCATGTCGTCGAGCGCGCCGATCCCGCCGATCTCACCGCCGAGGGGGTCGATGGCCGGGCTTCGGCAATTTCCACGGCCAGTTGGAACCTGCTCAACAACATCGGGCTCGGACCTGCGCTGGCGCCGCTGGGATGCCCGATCGATGCCATCGCGGTCACCGACGGGATGAAGCCCGGCCGCCTCGATTTTCGCCCGACGCCCGAAGAAGGCTCGCTGGGGCGGATGTTCGCCAACCGCGATATCCGTCTCGCACTCTATGCCGCCGCGCGCGAAGAACCCGCGATTGCCTGGCATACCGGGGTCGAGCCGGTCGTACGCGATCGCCATGCCCATGGAGTGACCGTCACCCTCGATGATGGGCGTCTGCTCGGCGGCAGCCTGCTGGTGGGCGCCGAGGGGCGGCGCTCACCGACGCGCGATGACGAAGGGATCGCGCTGGTCGCCTGGGATTACCATCACCGCGCGATCGTCGCCGGGCTGACGCATACGCAGCCTCACGACAATACTGCCTGGGAAATCTTCTATCCCGACGGGCCGTTCGCCTTGCTGCCGCTGATCGACGATGCGCAGGGTCGTCATCGCAGTGCGCTGGTGTGGACCGTCGCGGAGCGCGATGCCAAGGGCGTGCTGGGGCTGTCCGACGCGGCGTTCCTGGGCGAAGTCGCGCGGCGGATGGAAGGGCTGTTCGGCAAGGTCGAATTGTCCGCGCCGCGCATGTCCTGGCCGCTGAGCTATCAGAATGCGACCCGGCTGACCGGCCACCGGCTCGCGCTGGTCGGCGACGCCGCGCATGGCATGCACCCGATCGCCGGGCAGGGGCTTAATCTCGGCTTGCGCGATGTCGGTGCGCTGGTCGAGGTGCTGAGCGGGGGCATGCGGCTGGGGCTGGAGCCCGGCGATGCGCAATTGCTGGCGCGTTATGAACGCTGGCGCGCGCTCGACACCTTTACCGTGATGTCGGTGATGGATGGTATCGTCCGGCTGTTCGGGGTGCCCGGTCGCTTGCCGTCAGCGGCGCGGCGGCTGGGGATGAGCGCGATCCAGCGGATGCCCACGCTCAAACGCTTCTTCATGAACGAAGCGCGCGGGATGAGCGGGAAATTGCCGTCGCTGTTGCAGGGTTAATTCAAAGTCTGATTGGCCGGGTTGCCCGCTGCGTCATGCAATTGGCGCGGTTCGAGCAGCGCGGTGGTGTCGATCAGGTCGAGCGCGGCTTCAACGTCGCGGTAACGCCGCGCCGCCGTGGTCCACCGGGCTGCGTCGTTGCCACTCGATAAATGTCCGACGTCGGCAATGGCCTGGTCGATATGCCCCTGGCTGAGCGCCATGCGCGCGTCGTTGAGCCGGGCATCGGCATCGGATAGCACCGGAGCGTCGCGACGGATCACCAGCATTTCGGACAATTCCCGTGTCACCCGCGTCCATAGGGATTGCTGGCCGGTCGCGGTCAGTTGCGGCGCCATCGTTTCCAGCTGGGCGGCCAGCTGGTCGAGCGGCAGCATGTCCCTGGCCTCACCGATGATCGTCGCCACCGCCCTGGGCTGGGCATCGCCGAAACGCAGCTTGAGCTGGTCAGCCAGATAGTCCAGCGGGGCACCGCGTTCGACGACCCGCCGCACGGCGAATGCGACCAGCAGCGCTTCGGCCCTGGCAGCATTGCCCGAAGCCGAATCGACACGCAGATCGAGCCGGTCGAGCCGCTGTTCCAGCGCGGCAACCCGGCCGGCCAGCGCGATGGCGTCCGGCGCCGCGGTGCCCGGCGCGATTGCCCCGGTAGACGCCTGGCCGGAGCGGCGAGAAGCAAGGTCAGGGCCAAAACCACGGTTCGCAGCGCCCGGCGACAACCCCAGGCCATGCTCGAAATCGGCGCCGCTCCGCCAGCCCAGCCAGCCCGCCGCACCCAGACCCAACGCGAAGGCAGCCAAGGCGGCGATCCAGACGCTGGTGCCACTGGACCGGACCGGGCGCGGCAATATCGGGTCGGACAATATTTCTTCAGGCATGGTTGGCTTCAGGCATTGGTGGCTCAAGCATGGGGGCCGCCTATCGTTCTGGTTTCGGCATCGTTGCACTTTGGCACATTTGCTCGGCCAGTGCCAGCAGGGCCACATCGTCGGGGGTCGGCGCGCAGGCGACAGCCATCCAGCCACTGCCTGCGGCTGCAGCAATGCGCGGGGCCAGCGCGGCCAGCCGCAGTCGTGCCGGGGACAGCTTCAGCCGGTCGCATTCAGCGGCGAAGTGCTTCGCGCCCTCGGCGGAATGGAGCGCCACCACCGTCCCGGCCAGTGCGCGTGTACCCAGCAGCCGGGCGCAGTCGTCAGGCATGGGCAGGGGGATGCTGTCATAAACCGTGCGCTCGACCAGGGTTACGCCGGGTGGCGGCGACAGTTCGACGCGCGCCCGCCCCGACAAGCGCAGCAGGTGGCGATGTCCCGACGCCAGATGAGCGAACATTTCCTGCATCCCGCCGCTGCCCGTCGCCACCACCGCCAGCCCCGCCGCCCGCGCTGCTTGTGCGGTCAGCGCGCCTACCGCATAGGTGGGTTTGTTGCGGTACTGGCGCAGGCCCGCGCCGCCGTGGCGCAGGCTGTTGGCGCTGCCGATCAGCAGCGCATCGAAGGTTTCAGGCTCGGGCACTACCCAACTGACCGGTTCCACCGCGAACAGCGGAAAGCTCAGCGCCTCTATCCCGCGCGCGCGCGCAGCGGCCAGCGTGGCCGCAGCGCCGGGTTCCGGCCGGACGATGACCAGTAATTTCACCCCGCCCTCGAAAGCGGCCCGGCAAAATGGGCAGTAATCGAGGCGGGCGCGCGGGCCAGCAGCGCTGCCGCCAGCCGCCCCGGCGCGGCCACATCGCCATTGGCAAAGCGCGCTTCGTCGGCGATTCGATCACCGCCATCAGGGCTGAACAGCGCGGCGTGTAACACCAGTTCGTCGCCGGCAAAGCTGGTCATGACCGCGATCGGGCTGTGGCAATTGCCGCCCAGTGCCCCCAGCAACGCGCGTTCGGCCATGACCGCCGCGCGGCTCGGGCCATGGTCGATGGCCGCCAGCAGCGCGCGGGTATGGGTGTCGCCGGTCCGGCATTCGATGGCGATGGCACCTTGCCCCGGTGCGGGGAGCCAGGTGGTGGCGTCGAGCGGAACGCCCACAGCCTGTTGGCCCAGCCGGTTGAGCCCGGCCATGGCCAGCAGCGTGGCATCGGCCTCGCCCGCTGCCAGTCTGGCCAGCCGGGTGGCGACATTGCCGCGAAACGGCACGATCCGGCAATCGGGCCGCGCGTGAAGCAATTGCGCGGCCCGGCGTGGCGCGCTGGTCCCGATGCGCGCGCCAGGCGGCAAGGCGGCAATACTGGCCGCGCCCACCAGCGCATCGCGGACATCCTCGCGCGGCAATACCGCGGCGATGGTGATGCCAGCGGGGCGGATGGTTTCGACATCTTTCAATGAATGGACGGCAAAATCGATCTCGCCATCCAGCAGCCACTGGTCCAGTTCCTTGGTCCACAGCGCCTTGCCGCCGATTTCGGCCAGCGGGCGGTCCTGTACCTTGTCGCCGCTCGCTGTCACCGGGATGATCTGGATGTCCCAGTTCTTCGTCGTTCCCGCGTGGGCGGCCAGCAACCGGTCGCGCGCTTCCCCTGCCTGCGCCAGCGCCAGCGGCGAGCGTCTCGTGCCAAGGCGGTATGAGTCAAAGCGGATGGAAAATTCGGCAGGCATGGCGGCTTGTGCTAGGCGGGATTGGCTCTAAGGGAAAGGGCAGGATGGTGCCAAACTCGTTGCCAAAGACATTGCTCAAGTTATTGCCCAAGTTATTGCCCAAGTCATGATCGTACTGGGGATTGAATCGTCGTGTGACGAGACTGCGGCTGCGCTGGTGCGGGACGACCGGATGATTTTGGCGCAACGCATCGCCTCGCAGGACGAAGAACATCGCCCCTATGGCGGGGTCGTGCCCGAAATTGCCGCGCGCGCCCATGCCGAGCGGCTATCTCCGCTGATCGCAGCGACGCTGGCCGATGCCGGAATGGTGCTGGCCGATGTCGATGCCGTTGCCGCCACCGCCGGGCCGGGGCTGATCGGCGGGGTGATGGTCGGTCTGGTCACCGCCAAGGCGCTGGCGATGGCGGCGGACAAGCCGCTGCTGGCGATCAATCATCTGGAAGGCCATGCGCTGTCGCCCCGCCTTGCCGACGCCGCGCTGGACTATCCCTACCTGTTGCTGCTGGTGTCGGGCGGCCATTGCCAATTGCTGCTGGTGGCAGGCGTCGGGCGCTATCGGCGGCTGGCCACGACCATCGACGATGCCTTGGGCGAAGCTTTCGACAAGACCGCCAAGATCCTGGGGCTCGGCTATCCCGGCGGCCCGGCGGTGGAGCGGCTGGCAGCGCAAGGAAATGCCGCGGCGGTGGCGTTGCCGCGTCCGCTGCTGGGGAGCGTGGAGCCGCATTTTTCTTTTGCCGGGTTAAAAAGCGCGGTGATGCGGGCAAAACAGGCGCAAACGCAAGCCAATTACACCGATGCCGACCTCGCCGCCGCCTTCCAGCAAGCCGCGATCGACTGCGTGATCGACCGCACAAAACGCGCGCTGGCAGTCGTGCAGGGGGGCGAAGCCGCCATTACCGCGCTGGTCGTCGCGGGCGGCGTCGCTGCGAATTGCGCCATGCGAACCGCGCTGGCTGCCTTGGCTAAAGCCCATGACCTGGCCTTTGTCGCGCCGCCGCTGGCGCTGTGCACCGACAATGCCGCGATGATTGCCTGGGCCGGGATGGAACGGCTGGCGCTGGGACAAAATGATGCGCTCGATTGTCCGGCCCGCCCGCGCTGGCCGCTCGATCCCGATGCCGCTGCGGTACGCGGCGCCGGGGTGAAGGCATGACTGAAGCGGTTGGCGGCGCTGCTGTTGTTACGCCAATAGGCGTCATTGGCGCGGGCGCCTGGGGAACTGCGCTCGCCGCGATGCTGGCCAGCGATGGCAGCCCGGTCATGCTGTGGGCGCGCGAGGCCGAGCTCGTCGAGGAAATCAACGTCCGCGCCACGAATACGCCGTTTCTGCCGGGGATTACGCTGGCGCCCAGCATCACCGCGACCAGCGCTATCGCCGATCTGGCCGACCTGCCAGTGCTGCTGGTGGTGACACCGGCCCAGCATCTTGCCAGGGTGCTGGGCTCGCTGCCGGTTCCTGAAACGGGCAGCCGCCCGCGCGACCTCGTGCTCTGCGCCAAGGGCATCGAGGCGGGCAGCGGCAGGTTGATGGTCGATGTCGCGCGGCAGGCGGCACCGGGGGCCGCGCTGGCGGTGCTATCGGGGCCGACCTTCGCCGCCGAAGTGGCACGCGGCCTGCCCACCGCGGTGACGCTGGCCTGCGAGGGGGGCGAGGCGCAGTGGCAGCGATTGTCGCGCGCCATCGCCCGGCCCACGTTCCGACCCTATTATTCCGACGATCTGGTCGGTGCCGAGATTGGTGGCGCGGTCAAGAACGTGCTCGCCATTGCTTGCGGCGTGGTCGATGGGCTGGGGTTGGGCGAAAATGCCCGCGCGGCGCTGATCGCGCGCGGTTTTGCCGAGATGTTGCGCTTTGGCGGCGCGTTAGGCGCGCGCGCGGATACGCTGGCGGGCTTGTGCGGGCTGGGGGACCTGGTGCTGACCTGCGCCTCGACCGCCAGCCGCAATTATTCGCTGGGCAAGGCGCTGGGCCAAGGCACCAGCGTCGCCGACGCGCTGGCGGGTAAGCTCAGCATTGCCGAAGGCGCGCATACCGCCCCGGTGTTGGCGGGGCTGGCTTCGGCGCGCGGTATCGCCATGCCGATCGTGGCGGCAGTTGCGCGCCTGCTGGTGGGTGAGGCCACCGCGCGAGACGTCGTTTCGGATCTGCTCGCGCGGCCACTGGGGGCGGAAAGCGGCGTGCCTGCGCAACGGTCCCAGGCGAGTGCGTCGGTTTGACCGCCCAGCTTGACGCCGAGCAGGCAGACAACGCCGATATCGCCGCCTTGGCACGGGGCGGGCGCACCAATTTCCTGGGCTTTCTGTTGCGGCTGGCGGCACGATTGCCGTTCCTGTTCATCGCTGGCCGGCTGTATGGCGCAGAGGCATTGGGGCGTTTTGCCTCGGCGATGGTGATGATCGAACTGGCGGGGCAGCTGTGCACGCTGGGGCAAAAGCGCGGGCTGGCCCAGCGCTTGTCCGAGGATGAGCGGCGCCCCGCCAATATCATCGCCGACGGCATGGTGCTCAGCCTGGGGATCGCGGTGGTGGTCAGCGCGGCGCTTTATCTTTTCCCCGAGCCGATGTTCCCCAGCGGCCATTATACCGAAATCGACCGGCTGCTGGTGACCGCCATTTTCCCTGCCACGCTTACCGATATTGCCCTGGCGGCGCTGGCTTATCGCTACGATGTCGCGACCACGGTGCGCTCGCGCTCGGTGGTTGAGCCGTGGTCGCTGTCGATCGCGGCGGGACTGTGCTGGTATGCCGCCCCCCACGGCATGCTCTTGGCCAGCGGCCTGTCGATTGCGTATATTCTCTCGATCTATGCCTCGGCGCTGGCCGCGCTGGTGCCGCTGTTGCGCAGCTATGGCCTGCCCCGGCAATGGCGGCCGCACCCGCTGCGCATCGCCCGGCTGGCGCTCTCGACCATGCCGCTGGCCGCCGCCGATGCGGTGGAATGGGGCACGCGCAAGCTCGACATCGCTATCCTGGGCATGTTTACCGGGCCTGCTGCCGTGGGCGTCTATTATGTCGCGCAGCAAGTCGCCAGCCTGCCGCAAAAGCTCAAGACCAGCTTCGAGCCGATCCTAGGCCCGGTCGTCACCCGCAATCTCAAGAACCGCAATTACCCCGAGATTGCCCGGCAGGTCTGCCAGGTGGGCTTCTGGATAACCGCCGCGCAGGCCGGTATCGCGCTGGCTCTGGGCATCCCTGGCCGAGGCGTGATGGGGTTGGTCGGCCCGCATTTCGTTGGTGGCACCGGGGCGCTGGCCTTTCTGCTGCTGGGCGAAGTCGCCGCCGCCACCGCTGTCGTCAGCGAAGCGGTGCTGATCTATATCGCCCGCATCCAGAACCTGCTGGTGTCGCTGGCGACCATCGCGTTGCAGGCGTTGTTGACGGTGGGGGGCATCCTGCTGGTCAAGCGGCTCGGGCTGGGCGAGCTTTATCGCGACGCGGCGGCAGCGATTTCCTTGATGCTGGCGCTGGGCATCGCCTCGATCGTCAAGTCCCGGATGCTGTCGCGCCTGCTCGACCAGCCGATCAACAATTGGCGCATGGCGCTGTTTCCGGCAGTGGCGAGCGCCGGGGTCACGGGCTGGCTGGCGGTCCATTTCCTGCCCGAATGGGCCGAGCTGATCCTGGGTATCCCCGCCATCCTGGGGCTTTACTGCTGGGTGCTGTGGCACAAGGGTTTTGGCCCCGCCGACCGGGTGCTATTCCGGCGCAATGGCGGTGATGCGGCACCAACGCCCAGCGATTCCGCTGCGGCGCTGAACAACGCCGGTCAGGCCTGACCCGGTTGCGCGGCAAAATGAGTGGAGGGGAGGCGATGATGGCTTTTGTACAGGCAAACTGGCCCGGCTGCGTGGTGGTGCTGTTGATCGCGCTGGCGCTGGCGTGGTGGCTCTGGAGCACCAACCAACGCAATCGCGGTGGGGATCGGCGGGAACGGTATCGCGCGCCCGACGCGCTGGACGAAGGCGCGGCACCAGCGGCGCGTAACCAGGCCTTCATCGATGCACCCAGTGCCGCCGCTGCCGTCACCGCGCCGCTGGCCGCCACTGGCCCGGATATATTGGGAGGAATTGGCGAGATTGCCGCCTGGGGTGCCGCGCGCGAAGTCGGCAATGTCGAACCGGTCGCGACTGCCGAACCGATCCCGATTGAATTACCGACCTTGCCGCCGTCCAGTGCGTCCGGGGCCAACGATGACTTGACCCGGATCAAGGGCGTAGGCCCGAAATTGTCCACCCGGCTGGCCGAACTCGGCGTCACCAGCTTCGCCCAGATCGCCGCGTGGAGCGATGCCGATCTCGCGGCCATCGATGGCAGACTGGGCGCCTTTGCCGGAAGGCC
>JALYHR010000066.1 GCA_030776465.1 Pseudomonadota bacterium | reverse complement strand
CGAATATTCGGCTTTTATCTGGGCGGCGCTGATGGGCTGGCTATGGTTCGGCGAAAGGCTGGACGCGGCCACCTTGCTGGGTGGGGTGCTGATCGTGGCCGGTTGCCTGACTGCGGCGCGGGGGACGGCAGCGCAACATGCCGAGCTGACTGCTGTTTAGGCAGTGGAATTTGCCCGCAGCGTGTCAGAAATGCGCGGCGATCTCTTGACCTCGTGGCCGTCAACGCGCATCGGCTAGCCCGTTAATCAGACTTTCGGGGGGCATTCCGAAGCGATCCGGACGCGCCCCTTGGTAGCCCGCCATTGTTTTCCCAAAAGCCTATCGCCCGATAAACAGGGCCCAGAAACAAGGAACCCCCGCATGACCCAGGTCGGACAGGACGCGCTCGGTACCCGCAGCACTATGCATGTGGGGGGGAAGGAAATTGCCTATTACTCGCTGCGCAAGGCTGGCGAAAAACTGGGTGACATTTCGAGGCTGCCGTTCTCGATGAAGGTGCTGCTGGAAAACCTGCTGCGTTTCGAGGATGGCGGATTTACCGTTTCGACCGCCGACATCCAGGCGCTGATCGATTGGCAGAAGAACCCTGCCGAATCGCAGAACGAAATCCAGTATCGCCCGGCGCGGGTGCTGCTCCAGGATTTTACCGGGGTGCCCTGCGTGGTCGATCTGGCGGCGATGCGCGATGCCATTGCCAAGCTGGGCGGCGACACCAGCAAGATCAATCCGCTGGTGCCGGTCAATCTGGTCATCGATCACTCGGTCATGGTCGATGAATTCGGCCACGCGCGCGCCTTTGAACAAAATGTCGAGATCGAATACCAGCGCAATTTTGAACGCTATGACTTCCTTAAATGGGGGTCGAAATCGCTCGCCAATTTCTACGCGGTGCCGCCGGGCACCGGCATCTGCCATCAGGTGAACCTGGAAAACATCGCCAAAACGGTGTGGACCAGCGTCGATCCCAGCGGCGCCACCGTCGCTTACCCCGATACCTGCGTCGGCACCGACAGCCACACCACCATGATCAATGGGCTGGGCGTGCTGGGCTGGGGCGTGGGCGGGATCGAAGCGGAAGCGGCCATGCTGGGCCAGCCGGTGTCGATGCTGATCCCCGAAGTGGTCGGCTTTCGGTTGACCGGGGCGTTGAGCGAAGGCGTCACCGCCACCGACCTGGTGTTGACCGCCACCCAGATGCTGCGCAAGCATGGCGTGGTCGGGCGGTTCGTTGAGTATTACGGCCCCGGCCTCGCCTCGCTCAGCCTGGCCGATCGCGCGACTTTGGCCAACATGGCCCCCGAATACGGCGCGACTTGCGGATTCTTTGGCATCGACGACAAGACGCTGGAATATCTGCGCCTGACCGGGCGCGAAGAAGACCAGATCGCGCTGGTCGAAGCCTATGCCCGCGAGCAGGGCTTCTGGATGGACGCCGCCGCGCCCGAGCCGATCTTTTCCAGCACGCTCAGTCTGGAGATGGGCAGCGTGGTGCCGTCGCTGGCCGGTCCCAAGCGGCCCCAGGACAAGGTTTCGCTGCCGGATGTGGACGATGTCTTCAATGCCGACCTGACGAATTTATACAAAAAGACCAATTCGCGCGTGCCGGTCGCAGGCAAGAGCCACGATATCGGCGATGGCGACGTAGTGATCGCCGCCATCACCAGTTGCACCAACACCTCGAACCCCAGCGTGATGGTGGCGGCCGGGCTGGTCGCCAAAAAGGCCAACGAGCTGGGGCTGAAACCCAAGCCGTGGGTCAAGACCTCGCTTGCCCCCGGCTCGCAGGTGGTGACCGATTACTTCGCCAAGGCCGATCTGCAACGCCATCTCGACGCCATCGGCTTCAACCTCGTCGGCTATGGCTGCACCACCTGTATCGGCAATTCGGGGCCGCTGGCCGAACCGATCAGCGCGGCGATCAACGGCAATGACATTGTCGCTGCCTCGGTCATCTCGGGCAACCGCAATTTCGAAGGCCGCGTCTCACCCGACGTGCGCGCCAATTTCCTGGCATCGCCGCCGCTGGTCGTGGCCTATGCACTGAAGGGCACGGTGACGACGGATTTCACCACCACCCCGATCGGCCAGGGCAGCAATGGCGCCGATGTCTATCTGCGCGATATCTGGCCGACCAATGACGAAGTCGCCAGCACCATGGCTGCCTGCGTAACCCGCGACATGTTCCAGGCGCGCTATGCCGACGTCTACAAGGGGGACAAGCATTGGCAGGCGATCGACGTCACCGGCAGCGACACCTATCAGTGGCGCGCGGGCAGCACCTATATCGCCAATCCGCCCTATTTCGACGGGCTGACGATGATGCCCCCTGCGGTGACCGACATCATCGATGCCAAGCCGCTGGCGATCCTGGGCGATTCGATCACCACCGATCACATCAGCCCGGCCGGCAACATCAAGGCCGACAGCCCGGCGGGCAAATATCTGATGGATCACCAGGTCGCCAAGGCCGACTTCAATAGCTACGGCGCGCGGCGTGGGCACCACGAGGTGATGATGCGCGGCACCTTTGCCAACATCCGCATCAAGAACGAAATGGTCCCCGGCATCGAAGGCGGAATGAGCCGCCATGGCAGCGAAGTCGGCGCGATCTATGACGTTGCCATGCAGTACAAGGCCGAGGGCACGCCGCTGGTGGTGATCGCGGGCAAGGAATACGGCACCGGTTCCAGCCGCGACTGGGCCGCCAAGGGCACCAACCTGCTGGGCGTGCGGATGGTCATCGTCGAGAGCTTCGAACGCATCCACCGCTCCAACCTCGTCGGCATGGGCGTGCTGCCGTTGCAGTTCAAGTCGGGCGACACGCGGCTGACGCTGGGGTTGACCGGCGACGAGACCTTCAGCGTCAAGGGAGTCGCCGATCTGAAGCCGCGTCAGGACGTTGTCGTCGAGGTAGTCCGCGCCGATGGTTCCAGCTTCACCTTCACCGGGCTATGCCGGATCGACACCGCTAATGAGCTGGAATATTTCATGAATGGCGGCATTTTGCACTACGTGCTGCGCAAGCTGGCGGCGTAAGCGAAACGTCGGAAAGAGGCGAGTTCACAGGCCCAGGCCTTGCAGCTTGAGCTGGGTGGTGATCGCCTCGACCCCGGCGCGGATGCGCGGCATGGTGCGCAGATCCTGATGCATGCCGAGCCAGATCTCGCGATCGGGCAGATCGCCGCTCTCTGCCAGTTCGATCAAATCCGGGGCGGTGGCGGCCAGAATGCGCGACATCACCGTGATGCCGATGCCGGCGCGCACCGCGCCAAGATGCACTTCGCGGTCGTTCGAGCGTAACGCCACTTGCGCGCGGGGAAAACGCGATGCCAGCCAGCGCGATTCGGGCAGATGGTCCTGGTCCTCCAGTGGGGTAATCACCGCGTGGCCCGCGCCATCGGCGTTGGGCTGTCCCGACCGTTCCAGATAGGCGGCGCTGGCATAGAGGCCGCTTGCCGCCACGCCGACCTTGCGCGCGACGATCTCATGCCCCTCGAAGCGCGTCATCCGCAGCGCGATATCCGCCTCGCGCCGCGCCAGGCTGAGCAGGCGACTCTCGGCAATGATCTCCACCCTGATGCCGGGATGCTGGCCGCGCAGCCGCGCCACTGCGGGCGGCAGCACATGCGCCGCCAGCGTATCGACCGTGGTGATGCGCAGCAGCCCTGATAGCGAAACATCGCGCCCGACGACCGCGCGTTCGATGGCGATGGCTTCTGCCTCCATGCGCTCGGCATTGCCCAGCACCGCTTCACCCAGCGCGGTCAGCGTATAGCCCGAAGGCGTGCGTGACAGCAGGCGGGCACCGGCCCGCTGTTCCAGCGCTGCCAGCCGCCGACTCATCGTCGATTGCCGCACGCCCAGTTCGCGCGCGGCCCCGGACAGCGAGCCGGTCCGCGCAATTGCCAGGAATGAGTGCAGGTCGTTCCAATCCATCGCCGGTTCCTATCACGCCTATCCGTTTGCGCATAGCTAAATTGAAAAAATCGATAATCGCCTTGCGAAATAGGTTACTTTAATAGGAGTTCTGTCCTCCTTTCAACCTTCGGTAATGTTCAGATGTTGCCCGCCCTATTCCTGTCGCATGGTTCGCCCACGTTGGTTCTCGACGATGTGCCTGCGCGGGATTTCCTGCGGCATCTGGCTGGCGATCTACCGCGTCCCGATGCCATAATCGTCGCTTCGGCGCATTGGGATACTGCGCTGCCAACCGTCACCGCGGTCGCGCGCAATGAGACGATCCACGATTTCTCCGGCTTTCCGCGCGAACTTTACCAGCTTTCCTATCCTGCCCCCGGTTCGGTGACGCTGGCCGAGCGGGTTACTGACCTGCTGGCGGCAGAGGGGCTGGACTGCCGTATCGACAATGCGCGCGGGCTCGATCACGGCGCCTGGGTACCGATGATGCTGATGTATCCTTCGCATAATATCCCGGTGATTCAGCTATCGCTGCAATCGCGGTTGGGGCCAGGGCATCATTTCCAGCTGGGCAAGGCGCTGGCGCCGCTGCGGCGCGAAAATGTGCTGATCGTCGGCAGTGGCAACCTGACGCATAATCTGCGCGAAATGGGCCCCGACAGTGACGAAGACCCGGCATGGGTCGGCGAATTCGCGCAATGGATGAATTCCGCGCTGGTCGAGGGGCGAACCTGCGACTTGATGTCGTGGCGCACGCGCGCGCCGCATGCCCAGCGCAACCATCCCACCGACGAGCACCTGTTGCCGCTGTTCGTGGCCCTGGGCGCTGCCGCTGGCGAGAAAGGCCCGCCACCCGCCAATCATCTTCACGCCAGCACCACTTTCGGCGTCCTGCGCATGGACGCCTATGCCTTTTCCTGACCAGTAAACCCCCGAAAGGAACGACCATGACCAAGATCCTTGTGATTCGCAGCAGCGCCAACGCCGAACGCTCGGTCAGCAACCAGCTGATCGACTATTATCTGGCAGCACAGGCCGCAAATGATCCCCAAGCGCAAGTGACGCAGCGCGACCTCGACCGCGATCCTGTGCCGCATGTGAATTCGGCCACGCTGGCCGGGATCGGTCGCGCCGCTCCTGAAACCTCCTCGACACAAGGCGCGCGCGAGCTTTCGGACAATTTGATCGCCGAGGTGGTTGCCGCCGACACGCTGGTCATCGGACTGCCGATGTATAATTTCGGCATGCCCTCGACCCTGAAAAGCTGGTTCGACTATGTGCTGCGTGCGGGAACGACCTTTCGCTACACCGCCGCTGGCCCGGAGGGGCTGGTCACGGGCACCCGCGCAATCCTGTTGGTGGCGCGCGCAGGTGCTTATTCCGCGGGCGGTCCCGATTTCCAGCTCGGCCACGTCCGCACCCTGCTGACCTTCATGGGGATCGCCGATATCGAAGTCGTCAGCGCCGAGGGGCTGGCCAAGGGCGCAGAGGCCGTTGCCGCCGCGATTGCCGCTGCGCATGCCGAAATCGACAAGCTTGTCGCGGTGTCCGCCTGACCGCGCTGCGTTCCATTCATCCAAAGGATAAATTTGTGACCAAACCTTTCCTGATCGCGTTGGCCGTCGCTTTCGCCGCCGCCTCGCCTGTTGCCCCCATATTCGCCGCAACGGCGCCTGACGCGGTTCCCTCGGGCAGCTATGTCGTTGAACCCAACCACACCCGCATCCAGTTCGCCGTGGACCACATGGGCATTACCGAATTTTACGGCGATTTCACCGGGGCGTCAGGCGCGCTCGCGCTCGATGCCCAGGCCCCCGAACACAGCCACGTCGACGTCTCCATCCCGACCGCCAGCGTTTCGACCACGAACGCCACGCTGGACGGCGAACTGCGCGGCGCGCAGTGGCTGAATGCCGCCGCAAACCCCACCATCCGCTTCGTTTCTGATCGTGTCGAACCCACCGGCCAGGGCCATGCCCGCATTTCCGGCACACTGACGCTGCATGGGGTAAGCAGGCCGGTGGTGCTCGATGCGCAATTCCATGGCGCCGGGATCAACCCGATGAGCAAGGCGATGACGGTGGGTTTTGACGCCACCGCGCATATCCTGCGCTCCGACTTCGGGGTGAAAACCTATCTGCCGCTCATCGGCGATGACATCAACATCCGCATCAGCGCCGCCTTCGAACGCAAGCCCGGCTGAAATTGCAGCGTAGGAGCGGGCAGCATTGTGCTGCCCGCGTCACTTGCCAAAGGTTTGCGCCCATTCGTCGGGCTTGAACCCTACCAGAAATCCCCCGGGATGCTCTACCACGGGCCGCTTGATCATCGACGGCTGGGCCAGGATCAAGGTGATGGCTTGGTCGGCGTCGAGAGCGCTGCGTTCGGCTTCGGGCAGCTTGCGGAATGTCGTGCCAGCGCGGTTCAGCACTACTGCCCAGCCGAGTTTATCCACCCACCCGGCCAAAGTCGCGCGGTCGATCCCGGACTTTTTGTAGTCGTGAAACGCATAGGCGACGCCGTGCCGGGTCAGCCAGTCGCGCGATTTCTTGACCGTGTCGCAGTTCGGGATGCCGTATAGGGTAATCGTCACAGACACTTTTACTCCGGTGCGGTGAATTGGTGAACGCGCGGGTTATCGCAACCGTACAGTGTGTATTCGGCATAATATTCCGAGCGACCCAGTGCCTGAACTGCGGCGTGGTCGGCGTTATTCGCCCAGGCGCGCGCGGCGGCCTCATCGGCCCATTCGGAAATCGCCACCACTTCGCCATCCTCGGCGGTGTAGCTTTTGAACGAGAGGTAGCCAGGCTGGCTGGCCGCCAGCGCCGCCATGCGCCCTGCATCGGCGCTGTATCGGCCCGCATCCATGTCGGCGCGTTTGCGGTTGCGGAAGACGACGAGGTACATACGAGCGCCTCCTAAACCATCTGCGCGCCGGGTGGGAGTGGACTTTTGCCGCCACTCGCGACAAAGCGTTGCCATGTCTGTCAACAGCTTCGGCCGCCTGTTCCGTTTCACCACCTGGGGCGAAAGCCACGGGCCCGCGCTGGGCGCGGTGGTCGACGGCTGTCCGCCGGGGCTGGCGATCGATGAAGCCATGCTCCAGCCTTATCTGGATGCGCGCCGCCCCGGCCAATCCAGATACACCACCCAGCGACAGGAACCCGACCGCGTGCGCATCCTGTCCGGCACGTTCGAGGGGCGCACAACCGGCACGCCGATCAGCCTGATGATCGAGAACGTCGACCAGCGCTCCAAGGATTATTCCGAGGTTGCGGCGACCTATCGCCCTGGCCACGCCGATTACGCCTATGACACGAAATACGGGTTTCGCGATTATCGCGGCGGCGGTCGCAGCAGCGCGCGCGAGACGGCGGCGCGAGTAGCGGCAGGCGGCGTGGCGCGGCTGGTCATCCCCGAGGTTTCGATCATGGCCTACGTCACCGAAATCGGCGGCGATGCCATCGACCGCGCCCGCTTCGACCCCGATGAGATCGCGCGCAATCCATTTTTCTGCCCCGACGCCGCCGCCGCCGCGCGCTGGGAAGCATCGGTCGATGCGGCGCGGCTGGCCGGATCATCACTGGGTGCGGTGGTCGAATGCGTCGCACAGGGCGTTCCCGCCGGATGGGGCGCGCCGCTTTACGGCAAGCTTGATGCCGATCTCGCCGCCGCGATGATGGGCATCAACGCGGTCAAGGGCGTCGAAATCGGCGACGGCTTTGCCGCCGCCCGGCTGACCGGCGAGCAAAACGCCGACGCCATGCGGCCCGGCGAAGATACGCCGGAATTTCTCGCCAATCATGCCGGCGGCATCGCTGGCGGCATCGCGACCGGCCAGCCGGTAGTGGTGCGCGTCGCCTTCAAGCCGACCAGCTCGATCCTGACCCCGGTTCCGACGATCACCCGAGCCGGAGACGCTACCGACATCCGCACCAAAGGCCGCCACGACCCCTGCGTCGGCATCCGCGGCGCGCCAGTGGTCGCAGCGATGATGGCGCTGGTGCTGGCGGATCACAAGCTGCTCCACCGGGGGCAGTGCGGGTAGGGAATTCTGAGCCAAGCCGCACGCAATACGCTCGCATGGCGACGCGACACCAGACGGAATTGAACGATGCGGAATGGCTGCTGATTGCCGCCCATCTGCCCAAGAAAAGTTCCACTGGTCGATGCAGGGAATGGTCAATGCGTTGTCAGCCTTATGCAATGTAGCTAGCCTAGCAGGACTCTCCCGGATGAAGGGATACGACGGCATGGTGAAACGGAACGGATATGCGGGTTCTGCTGGTTGAGGACGAAGCTGAGATTTCCGCGCTCATAGCGTTCTCCGTGGAACTGGCCGGCTTCATCGTCGATCGTGTCTTTTCTTGCGAGGAAGCCGGGGCCGCGCTGCATGTCGGCAAATACGCCCTGGTGCTACTCGACCGGAGATTGCCCGATGGTGATGGGCTCGACCTTTTGCGGGAGACGCGGGCGCACCAGCCCGGCACGCCCGTTATCATGATCACGGCTCTGGACGAGCCGCCGGAGGTCGTGAGAGGACTGGATGCAGGCGCCGACGACTATCTGACCAAGCCGATCAATTTGGCCGAATTGATCGCGCGCATCCGCGCTGCCCTGCGCAAGACCGGCACGCTGAAGCAACCCCCAATCCGCTGTGGCAAACTCATCTTTGATGCCGACAGTCGCGATGTGGCGATCGATGGCGTTCCACTTGTGCTGAAGCGGAGGGAACTGACCGTTTTGGAGACTCTGATGCGGCGCGTTGGGCGGGTTGTCCAGCGCGATACACTGCTGCAGGAGGTCTATGGTTTTGACGACGACGTTCAGTCCAACACCCTCGATGCTCATATATCCCGGCTCCGGATGCGGCTCGCCCAAGCCGGCGCGGGCGTGACAATCCATCCCATCCGCGGCGTCGGCTACATGTTGGACTGCGCATGAAACTCCCCCTGCGCTCGCTTGCCTTTCGCCAAGTGCTAGCCCTGACGGGAGTGCAGCTAGTGTGCATCATGGTGGCGCTGATCGCTTTTCCTCTGCTCATTCCGTTCATGACCTACCGGCAGATGGCCGACGGCACCGCGCGACATCATTTGCTGTCGTCGCTTGTAAAGCAGCCCGGGGCTGGACTGCGCATCGCCCCGACCAGTGAGTTCCGGGCTTATTCCCGTGATCACCCAGGATTGCGCTTCGCCATCCGGAGCGCGGATGGGCACTATGCGGCCGGCTCTTCGGGGGAACTAGTCGATATCCTCCAACGGATCGGACCGTTCGTGCCCCGAGGCGACGACACATTAGAGACCGTCCGACCGGGTAACCCAGGCGATGCGGTGTTCGTCACGACCTCGCATAGCCGCTTCGGCCCATTGGTCTTCGTGACGGCCGGAGATGTGTTTCGGGGTGGTGACATCCGCGGCTTCTTCGACGAGTTTTTGCCCGTGCTCCCCGTCTATGGGCCAATCCTCGTTGGCATGCTGCTTGGCATTCCCTTTGTCACCCGGCTGATGTTCCGCCCGTTGAAGCACGTGGCCCGCACTGCAGCGTCGATCAACGTGCATTCTTTGGATCAACGCTTGCCGGAAGACCGGCTGCCATCCGAGTTCGCGCCGCTTGTCCGCGCGATTAATGCAACGCTCGACCGCTTGTCGGAAGGCTGGAGCCGCCAGCGGCTGTTCAGTGCTAATGCCGCGCATGAACTGCGAACGCCAGTCGCGGTCCTTCAGGCCCGGGTGGAGATGCTGCCCAGCGATGTGCCGCTTCGCGCCGCATTGACCCGTGACGTTCGCCGCATTGGCATCCTGATCGATCAATTGCTGGCGATCGCGCGGCTTGATCGGCGTGACGTCGTGCTTCGCCCGATCGAACTTGTCGCACTCCTTCGCGACTTGGTCGCGGACTGGGCATCCGTGGCGATCCGCGGCAACGTCACGATCAGCTTTTCGCCGGACCAGAACGAGATATGGGTGTTGGGCGAAGCGCGCGCTCTCGAAAGCGCCGTCGCCGCCTTGATCGACAATGCCATCAAGGTCGAACCAGCAGGCGAGATCGTGGAGGTTTTGGTCGCGACAGGCGCCAAAATCTTCGTCCGCGACCATGGGCCGGGGGTCTCAGTGGGCGATCGACAGTCGGTGTTCGAGCCGTTTTGGCGGAAGGATGAACGTCCTTACGGATCCGGCCTCGGCCTGGCCACCGTGGCGGAGACGGCGCGCCTCCACGGAGGCTATGCGCGCGTCGTGGACTGGCAGGATGGGGGCGCGATGTTCGAGATGTTCGTTCCCCAAGTTGATCCGCCTCGCAACTAACCTTCCATGTGAAAAAATTGCCTGAGCAAGAAACGCTACACTTCCCGAGTTCCCCTAATTTTTCAACGCGACTCGTTCCGCTGCAATGATTCCAAGTCATAATTTTTGTAAATAGTATCTGCGGCGTCATCCTGACACAATGTTTAGATGCAATGCGCTTTTCCGCGATGCACGGACGCGTCGCAATCGAAAGGCTTTCGATCATGAAATATTTGGCGATTACGTGTTTTCTCGGCGTAGCGTGTGCCTCTGCGGCTCAGGCTCAATCCGAGCGCCCCAGCACTGACCAGAGCGCTGCCGTGCAGATCCTCCCCGCCGCCGAGGAGGGCGGACCTCACAATTTCGTAGCGGCGGGCCTGGCGATAGGTCCAAAATATCCGGGTTCCAAGACGTACGCTCCAATTCCGTTGGTGGTGGCCGACATTGACGTCAAAGGTATCGATGTATCCACGCATGGACTGGAGTTGCGCGCGGACGTGCTGGGCGGCCGGTCGCACTTCTTAATCGGCCCGGCCATCGGTTACGACTTCGGACGCAAGCCCAGCGACGGCGGCGTCGCTCGGAAGCTCAACAAGATCGGTGGCTCACTCAAGGTAGGCGGAATCGTGGGATACCGCTTCGGCGGCAACGAGACTGGGCAGGGGCAGGTCGAACTCACCGCGACGGTGCTTCAAGACGTATCGAAAGTCGACAAGGGCGCGACCGCTACCGCCGCAGTGTCCTATGTGATCTACCGCAACACCCGCTGGAACGTAGCCGCTGACGTCAGCGGCGTTTACGCCACTGGGAAATCGATGCGTACCTACTTCGGCGTCACCCCACAGGAATCGCTGACGTCCGGCCTGGCCGCCTATTCGCCGGGAAGCGGCATTGAGAGCGTCGGTGGCGGACTTAACATCGGGTATCAGCTGAGCCGCCGGTGGGGCGTCTTCACCCGCATAGGCTACGACGATCTGGTGGGAAAAGCCGGCAAGAGCCCCATTGTAAAAGCGGGCTCTCACAATCAGTTTCTGGGCGGTGTCGGGTTGTCTTTCCGCTTCTGAGCGCTGGCGAGCCAGGCGGGCGATACAAGGCACACCTTCGGGTGACGATCGCCTGCCGCCCATTTTTCAAAGGAATGAAATATGAGCCGACATCCGGGCGACGCGCGGAGGTTTCTGACGCTGCGTGCTTGCGTCCGCACGGCTCTCGCCGCTGGTATCGCGGCTGCAGCCTATCTAATCGGTCTTCCGGCCTTCGGCGTCATCTTCCCTCATAGGCCGTTATCGACGGCGACGATGCGGTTCGACGGTTTCATTCCCCTGCCTGTCGGGCAGGACCGCGGACTGATTTCCGTCCTTGATTATCTTACCGTCGAGGGTGGCAATCTGTTCGTGGCCAGCATCCGTCCAGGTGCTGTGTTCAGGGTGCCGCTTTTGGGCGCCGATCGTATACCGACGGCCGATGCCGTCGCGGTGATGCGCGGGCCACCCTCCGCCCACGGCGTCGTATTCGACCCCGTCAGCGGCCTGGGCTTCGTATCGCGGAGTGACGCAAACACCGTCGACATCTTCGATCCGCGCACGCTCGCGATCAAGAAGCGCGTGCCGGTGCCAGCAGACGTGGACGGCATCTTCTTCGACCCCGTCGATGGGCTGGTCTATGCGGCGAGCGGGCAACCCCAACTCGGCACGTTGATAGACGCACGGCATGGCGCGGTGGTCGGACAGATCCGGCTCGGTGGTACGCCCGAATCCGCAGTCTTTGATCAACGAACGGGCCTTTTCTATCAGAATCTCAATAGCGTTAACGCCGTTGCGTCCGTCGATCCGCGCAAGCGCGCGGTCATAAACCAATGGTTCCTTCCCTCCTGCGATGGCCCTAGCGGCATGGCTTTGGACGGCAAACGCCGCCTTCTATTCATCGCCTGCCAGCGAAACTCGGTGATGATCGTCTTCGATCTCAAAACACACGAGATCACCGCCAAGGTGCCGGTCGGTGGCGGGCCGGACGTTGTCGCTTATGACGCTGCCTTGGGCCGAATTTATACGACGGGAAGATCAGGTCGTTTGATGGGATTAGAAGATAACGGTGGTCGACTCCGCGTCTTGGACCAGATCCAACTCGAATTTGCAGCACACACGCTCGCTGTCGATCCGAACACGCACCGGGTCTACGTTGGCTATCTCAGTCTGTTCCGGGACCCGCGCCTCGCGGTCTTCAGCCCCCTACCCGAGTAATCGCCAAGCGCAAACAAATCCCATCGAGCCGGTTGGCGTCGGAACTGGCTTGCGAACAAGCCGCCATCGCATCATCTGCCTACCTGCTGGGAGTCCTTGGGCGTTAGCCGTCGCCATCCCTGGCCACGAGAATGCGAACCGATTGGGGTTTCCCATGGGATTGCGGTGACGTTGCGTAATTGATGTAGCCACTCTCCTGGTTGGCATGGAGTCGCAGCAGCGCGCTCCAAACGAGGAGAGTGACCGATGACGATTTATGCAGGATTAGACGTCTCTGACAAGTCACACACGTGTGCGTGGTTGACGCGGAAGGCGCGGTGGTGCTGCGCGATTGCGTGGCGAGCGATCCCGAGGTTCTGGCGAAGTGGCCACAGGCTTTGGCAGTCGGAAACCGAGTTCTGCTGGAACTGATCCGGCAGCATAAGGACCGAATGCCAAAACCGGGCGATCTCGCTGCACCTGTAGCGGCACGCCTGACCGCAATCATGATGGCTCGAACACAAAAGCTCCTACGCCGTTCGCAGACCTCGAAGACAACCGTTGGTGATCGGGCTGAAAAGAAAAGGAAAATGATGTGCCAGTGAAGAAATCATCGGGGCATTGCGGATAGGGCATTCCAAGGTTTTTGCGAAAGGTCGATCGACGCACGACGGCGAAAATGCCGAGGGCGATCACCCCGGAGTCTGCACCTGTCATCAGCCCTTGAAATCACCCTCCCCCTTCCACATCTCCACGCCCGCGACAAGACGCGACGAAGGACGAAATGACCATGACCGCTGACACGATTGCCGAGACCGAACACGCCGTCCCCCAAACGCATGCTTTCGAGGCGGATGTCGCAAAGCTGCTGCAGTTGATGGTGCACTCGGTTTATTCGGACAAGGATGTTTTCCTGCGCGAATTGATCTCGAACGCCGCTGATGCTTGCGAGAAGCTGCGCTATGAGGCGATTGCCGATCCGGCGTTGCTGGGGGATGATCCGCGGTCGCGCATCACGATCACATTGGACCCCGATAATCGCCGGCTTAGCCTTGAGGACAACGGCATCGGCATGACTTCTGCCGAGATGGCGGAGACGCTGGGGACGATTGCCCGGTCGGGGACACGGGCGTTCATGGACCGGCTGGCGGGGGCGAAGTCGGGCGAGGATACGCAGTTGATCGGGCAGTTTGGCGTGGGGTTTTATTCGGCGTTCATGGTGGCCGCCAAGGTCGATGTGCTGTCCCGGCGGGCGGGCAGCGATGAGGCGGCTTTGTGGTCTTCGGATGGTCAGGGCACTTACACGCTGGCGTCGATCGATGCCAGCGAGGCGCCACTGCGGGGTACGCGTATCGTCATGCACCTGATGGAGGATGCCGCCGAATACGCCGAGGCGCACACTGTCCGGCGCATCGTCAAGGCGCAGTCGGGGCATGTTCCGGTTCCGATAGAATTGAAGGACAAGCCTGACGCCGAGACCAGCGAGATTGCCGATGGCAGCGCGTTATGGACTCGCCCCAAGTCGGAGATCACCGGGGAGGAATACGCCGATTTCTATCGCAGTGTCGCCGGGCAGTTCGACGCGCCCGCGCTGACGCTGCATTACAAGGCGGAGGGGCGTTATGAATACAACGTCCTGGCCTTCGTGCCTGAATCGCGCCCGTTCGATCTGTTCGATCCCGATCGCAAGGGGCGGATCAAGCTGTATGTGCGGCGCGTGTTCATCACCGACGAGGCGCAATTGCTGCCGCGTTACCTGCGTTTCGTGCGCGGGTTGGTCGATTCGGCGGACTTGCCGCTGAACATGTCGCGCGAAATGATCCAGGACAGCCCAATCCTGACCACCATCCAGAAAGGGCTGACCGGCAAGATTTTGGGCGAGCTTGAAAAGACCGCCAAGGACGATCCACAGGCTTATGGGCGCATCTGGGAAACTTTCGGCGCGGTGCTGAAGGAAGGGCTCTACGAGGATTACGAGCGGCGCGAGACGCTGCTTGGCCTTGCCCGGTTCAAGACTACGACGAGCGTTGTTGAAGGCGGTGGGGGCGAATGGCGTTCGCTGGCCGATTATGTCGGCGCGATGCGCGAAAACCAGACCGCGATATACTACGCGGTGGGCACCGATCTCGACCGGATCGCCGGTTCACCCCAGTTGGAAGGCTTTCGTGCGCGCGGTGTCGAAGTGTTGCTGCTGCCCGATCAGGTGGACAGCTTCTGGGTCACCGGCGGGCTCGACATGGACGGCAAGCCGTTCAAGTCGGTGACCCAGGGCGCCGCCGATCTGGGCCTGATCCCGTTGCCCGAAGGTGCCGATGAGCCGAAGCCCGAGGCCAGCGCCGAGGTCGAAACTTTCCTCGGCTTTGTCCGCGAAACGCTGGGCGATGTGGTATCGCAGGTCCGCGCTTCGGACCGGCTGATCGACAGCGCGGTGTGCCTGGTCGCATCCGAAGGCGGGCTCGACAAGCAGTTGGAAAAGCTGCTCGCCAGCGCGGGACAAACGCCGCCAGCGTCGAAGCCGGTGCTGGAAGTCAACGCCGCGCATGCGCAAATCGAAAAGCTGGCGGCCTTGGGCGAGGATGACGCGCTGCGCGCCGATGCGCCGCATATGCTGCTGGACGAGGCGCGGATTGCCGATGGCGAGCCGCCGATTGATCCACGTGCCTTTGCGGAACGGTTGGGCCGGTTGATCCAGCGGGCGGCGAAGTAACGCTTGGCTATCCCTGTTCGGCCCGGTGCGCCCTGGCGTTTTCGATATAGCCGCGCACCCCGCGCTGCATGTCGGCCAGCGCGGCGTCGGTCAGCTCCCGGGTGAATTTGGCGGGGCGGCCCAGCCATAATTGCCGCGATTCTATCACCTTGCCGGGGGACAGCATCGCGCCCGCCGCCAGCATGCCGTCCGACGCAATCCGGCACCCCGACATGACGATCGCGCCCAGCCCGACGAAGGCGCGGTCTTCCAATATGCAGCCGTGGATCATGGCGAGATGGCCGATCAGCACGTCTTCGCCGATGATTGTCGGATAGCCATCATCGGGTCGTTCCGGTTGGGGGCTGTCGCAATGGACGACGCTGCCGTCCTGGATATTGCTGCGCGCGCCGACCACAATGCGATTCACATCGCCGCGAATCACGCAATTGTACCAGACGCTGGCATCCGCCCCTATCTCGACATCGCCGATGATCCGGCAGCCCGGCGCGATGAAGGCGGTGTCGTGGATGCGCGGGAAATTTCCGCGAAACGGCAGGATCGAGACGTCCGGGCGAGAGATTGTCATGCGCCCAGCAACCGCGCCGCATGCGCCGCATGGTACGTCAACACGCCCGAGCAGCCCGCGCGCCGGAAAGCGGTCAGCGTTTCCAGCACCAGCGCATCGCGTTCGCCCGCGCCTGCCGCCACCGCCGCCTCGATCATCGCGTATTCGCCGCTGACCTGATAGGCGAACACCGGCACCTCGAAGCGGTCTTTCACCCGGCGAACGATGTCAAGATACGGCAAGCCGGGCTTGACCATCACGCTGTCGGCGCCCTCGGCCAGATCCATCGCCACTTCGCGTAAGGCTTCCTCGCCATTGGCCGGGTCCATTTGGTAGGTGGCCTTGTCGCCCTTCAACAACCCGCGACTGCCCACCGCATCGCGGAACGGGCCGTAGAATGCCGAGGCGTATTTCGCGGCATAAGCCATGATCTGGACATTGCCATGGCCCGCACCTTCCAGTGCGGCGCGGATCACGCCGATACGGCCATCCATCATGTCCGATGGGGCAATGATATCCGCGCCAGCTGCGGCCTGGTTCAGCGACTGGCCAACCAGCACCTCGACCGTCGCGTCGTTGAGCACATAGCCCGCGCCATCGACCAGCCCGTCCTGGCCGTGGCTGGTATAGGGATCGAGCGCGACATCGGTCAGCACGCCGATGTCGGCCCCGCAGGCATCGCGTATCGCCCGGATCGCGCGGCACATCAGATTATCGGGGTTCAGCGCCTCACCGCCATCGGCACTGCGGCGATCAGGCTGGGTGTTGGGAAACAGCGCCAGGCAGGGAATGCCGAGCGTGATCGCTTCGTGCGCGCGGGCAACGATTCCGTCCACCGACCAGCGCGATACCCCCGGCAGCGAAGCGATGGGCTCATCCACCCCGCGACCTTCGGTGACGAACAACGGCCAGATCAGGTCCGCAGGCGACAGCCGGACCTCGCGGTGCATCGCCCGGCTCCACGATGTGGCACGCGACCGGCGCAGGCGAAGCGCGGGATAGGAAGCTAGGGTCATCGCGCGGGCTTGTATCGCATGCCCGCGAATTTCAAGCGATTTTGGCGTTGGTGTTCCGGGCTTGAAATAGGACACGCCGGTGTTGAAAGCTGCGGTGGTGCCCTTGCGGCCAGCCGGTGCCGATGCCAGATTGGTGTCTGACATGCGACCTTCGCTGCCCGCCCGACGTGACAATTCGGCCAGCCGGAACGATAGCCGGATAAAGGCGGTGCTTGGCCCGACCAATACCGGCAAGACCCACCTCGCCATCGAACGGCTATGTGCGCATTCCAGCGGCGCCATCGGCTTTCCGCTGCGGCTGCTGGCGCGTGAGGTTTATGACCGCGTCTGCGCGATCAAGGGCGCCCATCGCGTCGCGCTGATCACCGGCGAGGAACGCATCGAGCCCAAAGATGCGCGCTGGCGGCTGTGCACGACCGAGGCGATGCCGGTACGCGGCGATAACGCGGATCTCGCCTTCGTGGCGCTGGATGAAGCGCAGTTGAGCGGCGACCGGGAGCGCGGGCATATTTTCACCGACCGGCTGCTCCATCTGCGCGGGCGCGAGGAGACGATGATCCTGGGCGCGGCGACCTTGGCGCCGATGGTGCGTCAGCTGATCCCCCAAGCCGAAATCGTCACCCGCCCGAGGTTTTCCACGCTCACCCATGTCGGTTCGACCAAGCTGTCGCGCATCGCGTCGCGCAGCGTCATCGTCGCCTTCTCGGCGGCGCAGGTCTATGCCGTCGCGGAACTGCTGCGGCGGTTTAGAGGCGGCGCCGCCGTGGTGATGGGGGCGCTGTCGCCGCAGACCCGCAACGCCCAGGTGGCGCTCTATCAGTCGGGCGAAGTCGATTATCTGGTGGCGACGGACGCGATCGGCATGGGGTTGAACCTGGATATCGACCATGTTGCCTTTGCCGGGCTCAGCAAGTTCGACGGCCAGCGCCAGCGCAGGCTGACCACGGCTGAAATGGCGCAGATCGCGGGGCGCGCCGGACGCCACCAGCGCGACGGCACATTCGGGACATTATCGGGAGGCGGGGGATCGGGCAGCGGCGGGCATGATGCCGAATTCACCACCCAGGAAATCTACGCGATCGAGGAAAACCGCTTTGCGCCGCTGACCGCGCTCTATTGGCGCGACGCCGAGCCGCGCTTCGACGATCTCGACACGCTGATCGGCGATCTGGAATGCCCGCCAGACGAGCCCGGACTGGTGGCTGCCCCGGAAGCGATCGACCTGGCGGTGCTGAAGCGATTGGCCGACGATCCCGACATATCCGGCGGCTTGCGTTCCCCAGCCCAGCTTCGCCGCTTCTGGCAGGCCTGCTCGCTGCCCGATTTCCGCCAGCATGGCGCCGAAACCCATGCCCGCTTTGTCGCTCGGCTGTGGCGGGAATTGCGTCACGGTCCGCTGGCGTCGGATCATGTTCCGCGCGCCATCGCTCAGCTCGATACGATGACCGGCGATATCGACACGCTGCAGGGGCGTATAGCGGCGATCCGGAGCTGGTCCTACATCACCCAGCGGCCCGATTGGGTGATGGCGCATGATGAAATGGCGGCGCGCGCCCGCGCGGTCGAGGCGCGCTTGTCCGATGCCTTGCACGCGCGGCTGACCGAGCGTTTCGTCAATCGCCGCACGACCGTGCTGATGCGAAAGCTGGGCCCGGACGCGAAATTGCTGCCGGTCCGGCTCGACGGCGACGCGGTGCTGGTCGATGGCGAATCGATCGGTGAACTGGCCGGGTTTCGCTTTATCGTCGATGCGCAAGCCCGCCACACCGACCGCAAGCTGCTGCTGGCGGCTGCCGAACGCCATTTGCCGGCGCTGCTGGCGGCGCGTGCGCGTGAAGTGATTGCCGGGATCGCCGACTCCCATCCGCCACGGGGCACGCTGGCAAAACTAGTGCTCAGCGATGGTGTCATTCGCTGGCATGGCGAGGAACTGGCCCGGCTGACGCGAGGCCGCGCCTTGACTGCGCCGCAGATTACCCCCGCCGCCACGCTCGGCCTGCTGCCAGCCGATGTCCGCAATGAATTGCTGCTCGCATTGGCGGGCTGGCTGGAACGGCAATTGCGGCCATTGGCACCGCTGCTGCGGATCGCCGCCGCCAGCACCGCGCCGGATGCCGGGCCGGAACTGCGCGCGTTGCTGATCCGACTGTGCGAAGGCGGCGGGATGTTGCCGCGCGCGGTTGCAGGCCTGGACCGGCTGGACCAGCGCCAGCGTGACCGGTTGCGCGGGCTGGGCCTGCGCATCGGCGCATTGGATCTGTTCCACCCGGCGCTGATCCGCGCTGCCCCGTTGCGCCTGTGGCGGCAATTGGCGCAAGTTTGCGGGCTGTCCGCAGGCTATTTCGCCGCCCCTGTTGCCGCGATCATGGCCCCGGTTCTGGGCAGGCAGACGCGGACCCCTGGCGATCAGGAACCGCGCGAAATTCCCGCGGGCTATCGCTTGCTGGGGGCGCAATTGCTGCGCATCGATCGCGCGGATGGCCTGCTACGCGATGCTCACGCCCGCCGGGCGGCGGCTGGCCGACGCCCGTTCATCCTCGATCCTGCGCCTGCACTGGCGATCGGGCTGACCACGGCCAGTTATGCCCAACTGCTGCGGCTGGCCGGGTTTCGACCGATTCTGCCGCAGGTAATGGCGGATGGTGCATTCGGGCCGCCCAGGCCCTTGCTGTGGCGCTGGCAACCGCGGCGCGGCGAGAACATGCCGCCGCCACCGCCGCCGGATGGAGCGTTTGCGGCGTTGTCCCGGCTTGTCGCCTGATTCAGCCGCCATGACCGCCGTCAGAATCGACAAATTGCTGTGGTTCCTGCGCCTCGCCAAAAGCCGCAGTCTGGCGCAAACTATCGTCGAACAAGGCCATATTCGCCTTAACGGCAGCCGCGTAACCCGCTGTGCGCAAGGCGTTGCAGCGGGCGACCGGCTGGTGCTGCCGATCGGCCAGAATGTGCGGGCAATCGAGATTGTTTCGCTGCCATTGCGGCGCGGACCCGCAATCGAAGCGGGGAACTGCTATCGCGTGCTTGACGAGACGCACGCTTATCCCATAGCAGCACCGCACAACGAAGCTGCCACACAAGAGGATCCGCAGCCATGACCTATGTCGTCACCGACGCTTGTATTCGCTGCAAATATATGGATTGCGTCGAGGTATGCCCCGTCGATTGCTTCTATGAGGGCGACAATATGCTTGTCATCAATCCCAGCGAATGCATCGATTGCGGGGTGTGCGAACCGGAATGCCCCGCCGAAGCTATCCTGCCCGACACCGAGGGCGGGCTGGAACAATGGCTGGAGCTGAACACCAAGTTTTCCGCCGAATGGCCCAACATCACCGCCAAGAAGGATTCGCCAGCCGATGCGGACGAGTTCAAGGGCGTGGATGACAAGTACGACAAGTACTTTTCGGACAAGCCCGGCGAAGGCGATTAAGCGTCAGTTGGGCCAGAGCATGATGCGATAAGAAAGAATCGCATCATGCTGTAGAGTCTTTGTTTTCGCGTGATTTAAGAACAAAAACCGGTGCCCGCTTTTTGTCATCACGCTCTAGCGCGCAAAGGTTATGGACCTTGCGCCTCCTTTCATAAACAGTGCCTCGCCCGCGCCGGTTCGGCGTGATTAGCACCCGCGTGGCCGGGCGAATCTCGCCTCTGGCAATTTTCTTGCAGAGGTGTTATAGTGTGCGCCAGTCGCTGAAACCTCTTGCTCATCAGGCAAGTTCCAGAAGCAAGGCAGGTTTTCCGATTATGCAGGGCGGGATGATATCGCATGGCTGAGGGCATTTGTCGCACAGCTTTTCTAAACAATGCGAATCGTTTTCCCCATGGGTCGGACTGTATCGCGCCCTAGGGCCAAGTGAAAGGACGATTAATGACCGTAAAGGCTCATGCCTTCGACGTTGGAGATTATGTCGTTTACCCCAAGCACGGGGTTGGCAGGGTGATTGAACTGCTTGAGCAGGAAATCGCCGGGATGCAGCTGGAACTCTATGTTTTGCGGTTCGAAAAGGAACGGATGACATTGCGGGTGCCGGTCAACAAGGTCGAAGCCATCGGCATGCGTAAATTGTCCTCGGACAAGACCCTGCGTGAGGCGCTCGATACGCTTAAAGGCAAACCCAAGGTCAAGCGCACGATGTGGTCGCGCCGTGCCCAGGAATACGAAGCCAAGATCAATTCTGGCGACCTGGTGTCGATTGCCGAAGTGACGCGCGACCTGTTTCGCGCCGACGATCAGCCGGAGCAAAGCTATTCGGAACGGCAGATTTTCGAAGCTGCCTCTTCGCGTCTGGCGCGCGAACTGGCCGCGATGGAAAAGACCGACGAACCATCCGCGCTGCGCAAGCTTCTCGACATTCTGAACGAGCATGCCCCAAAATATTACGAGGTGGCTGCTTCGGCCTGACTTTCTTGAAGGCAACCGATCGAATGAGCCGCTCCGCAAGGGGCGGCTTTTTCATGGGGTGGCGCTGCGCGCGGTTACGCCGCCGCGCGCGACAGGCGATCGTTGATCGCGGCGCCTATGCCCCCATCAGGCACCGGCGCGACCGCGATCCGTGGTTGCACCGCTGCCGCCGCCGCGTGCAGGCAGGCGTAAAGTCTCGCCGCTGCCTCTGCCAGGTTCCCGCTGGGCGACAGACTGATCGTACCCGCCACCCCGCCGAACCCGATATGGAATTCATCGGCATCAGCGGTGACCGCGTTGAGCCTGAGCGGCTTGCCCGGTGCGTAATGGCTGGCCAGTTGACCCGGTGCCTCGATCGCCCGCGCGTTGCCCGCGCCGGCTCCGCCAGCATTGCCAAGATCGGCGCCCAAAACGGTGGCGATCTCTGCCATGGCGATGGGGCCGGGTCGCAGCAATTGCCAGCTACCCTCATTGCGCAGTGCCACGATGGTCGATTCCAGTCCTTGGGCACAGGCCCCGCCATCGATGATCAAATCGACATTTGCGCCCAGCGATGCGGCGACATGGGCGGCGGTCGTCGGGCTGATCGCGCCGCTGCGATTAGCGGAAGGGGCCGCCAATGGCAGCCGGGTCTGCGCCAGCAGTTCGCGCATCACCGGATGCGCCGGACAGCGCAATGCCACGGTCGGCAGTCCCGCCGTGACCATCGCCGCCAATGCGGCATCGTCGCGGAGCGGCAGGACCATGGTCAACGGACCGGGCCAGAACCGCTCCGCCAGCGCCATCGCCCGGTCATCGACGTGAGCAAAGCGTTGGGCTTGCGCCAGGTCGGACACATGGACGATCAGCGGGTTGAAATCGGGGCGACCCTTGGCGCGGTAAATCCGTGCCACCGCTGCGGCATCGTCGGCTCGCGCGGCCAGTCCGTAGACGGTCTCCGTCGGCACCGCGACC
>JALYHR010000065.1 GCA_030776465.1 Pseudomonadota bacterium | reverse complement strand
TATCCTCATTTCGCGTTTCAGCTATCGCGATCCGGCCGGCATGCGTGCGGGGGATCGGGCTGGTGAGCGGGTCGTCACCACGGATGATCTTGAACGGGAGGAAGCGAGATACTACGCCGTCGCTCGGGTTTTAGCCGCCTTGGCCAGACCTTTCGTTTGAGGTCAGCCAACCCAAATTCGGCCAGGAGAATATCATGGAAGCGGACGAAAAGACCTGTCCCCAATGCGCCGAAACGGTCAAAGCCGACGCAATCAAGTGCCGCTATTGTGGCCATAACTTCACCCGGTTTCCCAAGGCTGCGAAGGTGTTCGTGCTTGGCGCCTCTGCGTCCGCTGGCATCTGTTTTGGCTTGCTGATTTTCGCTCAGTTTTTGCCTGACCCACCACAAAAGAGCGTCGCAACCGAAGATAAGCCAACCATTGTGCACGTCCAATCCAGCCCGACCCCCATCGCTGCGCATACCACGAATGCCCTCGATAAGGAGATAGAGGAAGACACCAGGCCTATCGTGATCGCACCAAAGCTGCCCGGCGACGAATGCCGCTCAGTTTGGACAGACTCGGTGGCCAGCTTCCAGGATGCGGTCCAGGACCAAATGGGCCCGACCGTCAGCGTCAAGCCGGTCGATAACCGCTACTATCCCCCCTTCAAAGGCCTGCGCCACGTCGTCATGCGCTTCACCGCAGGCGATCGGGAATGGGTGGCCACCGGCACCGTCGATCCCACCGACTGCCGCGCATCGATCACTCATATCAAGCCCTTCGTCCGGTACCTGCCATGAGAAGCCATCCGCCAAAAAACCCGCCCAGTTCCACCGATAATCCTGCTTCCACCAGCGCATCTCCTGTGCACCTGAGAAGCCTATTTTCAGCCACTTTCGCGCCCTTTTCGGCCCGTTTTCGAACTGGGTACGCTAACTGCCCCAGTTCGTCCCACTTCCAGCCGCCAATTCTGTCCCTTAGAACCCTCTCATGACCCCAAAACCCCGCATTTCCGCCACTAAGAAGCAAACGACCTTTTGCCCCGGACTCTAACCTGTCTTGGGAAACGACCGTCTAAATGGACCCTCACTCTAGACAGTCAAACTCCGCCGCCAACCGCGAAGCGAATTTCAAAAATGCCCGATTTTCAAGGGCTCAATCCCACGTTAGCCCCTGATACTCCACGGTATCCCGGCCAACCATGACTCTAAGCAGTCCTGTCACCCTACAGCTCCATTCGCGATACTACCCGCGAAGGTTCAGATATCGTCCTCGGCTTCGGGGCCAGCCATCATCACCGTGGCCAGATCTTCGGTCTGGCCGCGAATGGCGGCTTCCAGTTGATCGCAGACCTCGGGATTGGCCTTGAGATAGGCCTTCGAATTTTCGCGGCCTTGACCGATTCGGACCGAATCATAGCTGTACCAGGCACCGGATTTTTCAACGAGACCGGCCTTGACCCCAAGATCGAGAATCTCGCCGATCTTGGAAATGCCTTCGCCATACATGATGTCGAATTCGACCTGCTTGAACGGCGGCGCGACCTTGTTCTTCACGACCTTGACGCGGGTGGCATTGCCGACGATTTCGTCACGATCCTTGATCTGGCCGGTGCGGCGGATGTCGAGGCGGACACTGGCATAGAACTTCAGCGCATTGCCGCCCGTCGTCGTCTCGGGATTGCCGTACATCACGCCGATTTTCATGCGCAGCTGATTGATGAAGATCACCATGCAGCGCGAGCGGCTGATCGACCCGGTCAGCTTGCGTAAGGATTGCGACATCAACCGCGCCTGCAGGCCGACATGGCTGTCGCCCATCTCGCCTTCGATTTCAGCGCGAGGAACCAGCGCCGCGACAGAATCGATCACCAGCACGTCGATGGCATTGGAACGGACCAGCGTATCGACGATTTCCAGTGCCTGTTCGCCGGTGTCGGGCTGCGAAATGATCAGCTCGTCGATATTGACGCCCAGCTTCTTGGCATAGACCGGATCAAGGGCATGTTCGGCATCGATGAAAGCAGCGGTACCGCCCCCCTTTTGCGCCTCGGCAATGACATGCAGTGCCAGCGTCGTCTTGCCCGAGCTTTCCGGGCCATAAATCTCGATGACCCGACCGCGCGGCAAGCCGCCGACGCCCAGCGCAATATCAAGCCCGAGGGAGCCCGAGGAAATCACTTCGACCTGCATCGTCTCTTTCGAGCCAAGCTTCATCGCCGAGCCCTTGCCGAATGCCCGGTCGATCTGGGCCAGGGCTGCCTCCAGCGCTTTTTGCCGATCCAAATCGCCCTTGGTCAAATTCTTGCCTTCCTGAATCAGCTTGAGCTGCGCAGACATAATCCGTCCCCTTGTCCTAAACTGTTGACCCGAAAGATCAATGTAGCGCTTGTATCTTGTTTGTTCTGGCGGAACAAGCATAGAACGGTATATTTACTAAGTTTCTCCAACACGCTGATAACAGGGGTTAATATTCAGGCCACCGCCGATGCATCCTGCCAGGGCCCGCGACTCGGCGCAAATCGCCGCCCGGCACCATCCCCCAAATCTACAAGGGTGCCGACAGCAACTGGCCGACCTTCGTGCTAATCTGCAACACCGAAAACGGCTTGGCCAGGAACTGGGCATTTTCGATATCGAGTTCGCGACGCAATTGCTCCTCGGCGTGGCCGGACATGAACAATACCCGCAAAACCGGCATTTTTTCGCGCATTTTACGCACCATGGCCGGACCGTCCATGCCCGGCATGACCACGTCACTAAGCACCAGGTCGAACATCGGCTTGCCCGATGCGGCGCGTTCGCGGAACATTTCCAGCCCTTCCTCGCCGTCTCTGGCGGGCGTCACCGTATAGCCAGCGCGGGACAAGGCGCGTTCGGCAACCAGCCGCACGGTATCTTCGTCCTCGACCAGCAGGATGTCCCCGCCGCCTGCCCAACTCGCCGGTTCCTCGCGCGGGCGGGTCGGTGCCAGTTCAGCCGCAGTTGCCTGATAAACCGGCAGATAAATTGAAAAACGCGCGCCTTTGCCCGGGTCGCTGTCGGCAAAGATAAAGCCGCCCGATTGCTTGATGATACCGTAAACCGTCGACAGCCCCAGGCCAGTGCCCCTGCCCTGTTCCTTGGTGGTGAAAAAGGGTTCGAATATCTTGCCGAGATGCTCGGGCGGGATGCCGCCGCCGCTGTCTTCCACCACCATCGCGGTATAATCGGCCACGGGCACGAATTCGCTGAGCATCACCCGCACATCGGCGGCGCTGATCCGCCGCGTCGCCACGGTCACCCTGCCGCTGCCATCACCGCCGCGCCGCTGGCTATCCTCCTGGATGGCATCGCGGGCGTTGACCACCAGGTTGACGATGACTTGTTCCAACTGCGTGGGATCGGCGCGCACCGGGCCAAGGTTGCGGTCATGGGTGACCACCAACTGGATTTTTTCACCGATCAGCCGTTTCAGGATCTGGGATATTTCCGATACGACGTCGGGCAATTGCAACACCTCGGGCCGCAATGTCTGCTGGCGCGAAAAGGCCAGCAATTGCCGGGTCAGCGAGGCGGCGCGGTTGGAACTGGCCCGGATCTGCTGGATATCGTCATAATCCGAATCGCCGGGTATGTGACGCAGCATCATCATGTCGCAGGTGCCGATGATCGCGGTCAGCAGATTGTTGAAATCATGTGCCACCCCGCCGGCCAACTGCCCCACCGCCTGCATCTTCGTGGCCTGCGCGACTTGCCGCTTGAGCCGCGTTTCCTCGGTCGAATCGATCAGGCTGAGCAGCACCGCCGCCTCGCCCAACCCGCGCACGCCCGCCAGTCCCATCGATACCGGCTCCTCGGGCTGTGCCGCCAGCCGCACGGCAAGGTCACCGGCGCCTGCTGGCCCCTGCGCAAAACGGCGCACCGCATCGGCCAAAACCGCTTTATCCTCGCGCACCACCAGGTCGGTGGGGTACAGCGGCGGCGCCTGGCCCTCGCACCCGGCGGCGCGCATGAACGCGACATTGGCGAACAGCAACCGCCCGTCGCGGTCGGTCATGGCCAGGCCCAGCGGCAATTGGCCCAACAGTGCCTCCAGATGCGGCGCGGCGGCTGACCTGATATCGCCGCCCGCCCCCGTACCCGCGTCGACCAGCAGCATCAGCGACGGCACCGAATCAAGATCGGCCCTGCGTGGCTGATCGGATTCCAGCACGAACTGATCGGGATCCCCCAAGGGCACATAGTGGAGCGTCAGCGGCGCGGTGCGGGCTTCATCGCGGGCCCAATACAGCCGGTTGTTCTCATCCTGCGCCAGTTGCAGGACGAAATCCTGCCCAGCCATCGCCGCATGCGGGTCACCCGTCGCTCGTTCCGCAAATGCGGCGGTGGCGCTGCGGATCAGCCCGTCAGCATCGACAATGGCGGCGGCAAAACCCGCAGCCGCCAGCACCCGGCCCAGCTTGCCGTCCAGGTAATCGACAAGTTCGGCTACGGGATCGACCAGCGCCTGCGGGGTAAGCCGCCAGATCAGGAAATCTTCGCCGCGCCCGGCCCTTTCCGCCTCCGCCGTCCAACTGCTGCCGGCATGTCGATCAAGCGGGCGATCCTCGGGCTCGGCGCTGCGCTGCACATCATCGGCACGGCCCTGGCCATCGCGCCAGGCGGCCCGCGCGGCGGCGACCAGCCGGTCGAGCGAGTCTGGGGCGACTGCCAGTCGCGGCGGCGCGTGATCGGACCCGAACCAGTCCTCGTAGGCGGCATTGGCGCAAACCAGCCGCCCGGCGCGGTCGGTCACCGCAATGGCGCAATCCGGTCGCGATATGGCGGCGACCGTCACCGACCAGTCGGGTTCACCCAGCGCGGGCAGCACGGGTGGCAACCGGCGCGAGGCGCTCACCCGGGCCAAAGCCGCCAATAACAGCGCGCCACCGGCAAAGCCCGCCACCACCAGCGGCTGGCGCGCGACCAGCCATATCAGTCCCAGGCTGACCACCAGCGCCGCGGCGACCAGTACCCAGTCCAGCCCGGTCCGATCCACGCCAACGGAATTCCCGTGTGAACCTGGGGGCGGGCGATCGGTGCGGGACTGAAACCCCAGGCTGCTGCCCTCGCCGTCGGAACTCACGCCAAACTCATGGTGGAAAGGGCCATTATAGGATATGTCATTGTGGCGCGCCTGTTATACCAGCGCGCGCGCTGGCGCTGTGCCCAGGGTGCGCTGGCGCCATTTGCGCCCGATCCACCACCGCCAGAACACGCTCGATCCCAGGTAACCGACCAGTGACAGCCCGGTTGCGATCACGAACAGCCCCAGGATCACACTTGGCCCCTTGCCTACCGCCCAGTGAATCCAGTGCAGGCAATGCGCCACGATGCGGTCGATCCCCGAACTGTTGCCCAAGCCACCGATAGCCTGACTGATGGGCTGGCTGGCGGTAACCGGGTCGACGCGCAACAGCAGCCCGCCGATCTTTGACGCTGCCGCCAGCAATCCGACATAAATCACCGGGAAACCAACGAAAGTGGCCAGCATGGCCGCAGGAATATTGGCCCGGATCAGGATAGCAACAAAGGCCGCCACCACGAAATGGGCCAGCGGGATCATCACCCCGACGAACAACCCCAACGCAACGCCGCGCGGCACCGATCGCCGGGTAAATCGCCACAATTCGGCCCGCAGCAAATGGTGCGCAAACGGCCGCACCCAACGGTTATGTTCGAGCTGTTCGCGCGTGGGCACATGGCCGTGCACCCAGCCGGCAAATCCCGCCTTGTTCATAGGGATACGCCCGCTCAATTGTAGTCCCTCATGATCCGCGCCTGATCGCGTTTCCATTCACGCTCTTTCGTAGTCGCGCGCTTGTCCGCGTCATTCTTGCCCTTGGCCAGCGCCAGTTCCACCTTGGCCCGACCGCGCGAATTGAAATAGACGCAAAGCGGCACCAGGGTCATGCCCTTGCGCTCTACCGCGCCTGTCAGCTTGGCGATTTCGCGTTCATGCAGCAACAGTTTGCGCGGGCGCTTGGGAACATGATTGAAGCGGTTGCCGTGGCTGAACTCGGGGACATTGGCGTTGACCAGCCACACTTCGCCGTCGCGTACCTCGGCATAGCTCTCGGTGATCGAGCCATCGCCGAAGCGCAGCGACTTGACCTCCGTCCCGGTCAGGCAAATGCCCGCCTCGAAGGTCGAATCGATGAAATAATCGAACCGCGCACGCCGGTTTTCAGCGACGGTCTTGGTCTTGTCGAATGCTGCAGGAGTCGGTCGGGCCATGTTGCTCGGGCATGTAAGCGTTTCGCAGCGTTAGCGGAAGGGCATAGACGGGTGATTGCGATCAGCCGAGCGATAACGCGGGCGGGCGCGGTGCGAATATGGCAGAAGCGACCCGTGTTTTTTCCTTCGCCCTTCCCGCTTGCGGAGGCCACACCACCAGGGAGAGAAGAGAAGCAAGTGCCCACCCCTGGCCCCTCCCGCAAGCGGGGAGGGGAAAAGAAGGTCAGCGCAAACTCACGACATTGTCCGACACACGCGGGTCGCGGCGGGTGCCGCAATACTGGCTGGCCATCGGTTCATCGCCGACGTTCTGGACGAGTCCGGTGCCGAAACCGTTGAACCGGGTGCGCATCGCCGCGCCATAAGCACCCAGCATGCCGATCTCTATATAGTCGCCCGATTGGATGCCTGCGGGCAACTGGAACGGGCCTTCCATGAAATCGGCGTCGTCGCAGGTCGGGCCATAAAAGGCAAAGTCGTCCATGACTTCGCCCCGGCCCTGGGCCAGCACGCGCACCGGGAAACGCCAGCCGAGATGGGCGGCGTCGTACAAGGCACCATAAGCGCCATCGTTGATGTACAATTCATTGCCGCGACGCTTTTCCACCTGCACGATCAGCGAGTTGTATTCTGCCGACAGTGCCCGACCGGGCTCGCACCACAGTTCGGACGAATAGGACACCGGCAGCGATTCGGCGGCGCGGTGGATCGAATTGAAATAATCCTGCAACGGCGGCGGTTCCATACCGGGATAGATCGAAGGAAAGCCCCCGCCGACATCGACGATATCCACCGTGACCGCCGCCGTGACGATCGCCGCGCGGACGCGTTCCAGCGCCTGGACATAGGCAAACGGGGTCATCGCCTGCGATCCGACATGGAAGCAGATGCCGAGACAATCAGCCACCTGACGGGTCGCCTGGAGCAGTGGCGCGGCATCGGCCAGGTCGATCCCGAATTTGGCCGCCAGGCTGAGTTCGGAATATTCCGAGGACACGCGCAGCCGCACGCAAAGCGACAGATCCTGTGCCGCATGACCCGCATCATCGGTGGTGGCGGCGACAATCTTGTCCAGCTCGTCATGCGAATCGAGGCTGAACACCCGGACGCCGTGCACGAAATAAGCTTCGGCGATGGCCGCGATCGGCTTCACCGGATGCATGAAGCACAGCACCGCCTGAGGCAGCGCGCCGCGCACTTGCCGCACTTCGGCAATCGAGGCGACGTCGTAATGGGTGATGCCCGCGTCCCACAGCACCCGTAGCAGGTCGGGCGACGGGTTGGCCTTGACCGCATAGAGCGACTTGCCCGGAAACTTCTCGACGAAGAAACGCGCGGCACGCGCAGCTGCCTGCGGACGATTGAGAATCACCGGTTCGTTAGGCGAAAGCGCGCTAACTACCGCCGATGCATCGAGGTGGATGTGCAATTCAAGGGACCCCCAAGGATAGTTTCAACAAGCTGCCTTGCGGTTTGGAAGTCCCCATGGGGCAGCGGGGGTGCGCTATAGCCCGATGATGCTGAACCGCAAGTGAAAATTCGCCATTGGTCGAGGAGTCGCGCAAATTTGCCGGCCTGGTGCCGATTAACCGGAATACTCTAACTGAGCCGGTCGCGAAATGTCTCCCACCCGAATCGCCTGACGCATTCCAGCACGTCATCGGACGAATCCCATAGCCAGATCGACGGCAGCGGCACCCCGTTGAAACTGGTGGTCTTGACCATCGAATAATGCGCCTGGTCGAGAAAGGCGAAGCGTTGCCCCGGCTCGACCGGCGCGGGCAGATGGTAATCGCCGATGACATCGCCCGCCAGACACGATGGCCCGCCCAGCCGCACAGCGCCGTGCCGCGATTCCCGAATTCCTCCCCCATCGGGGGAGGTGGCAGACCCGAAGGGGCTGACGGAGGGGGCACCGAACGCTCCGCCCCCTCCGTCAGCGCTGCGCGCTGCCACCTCCCCCAGAGGGGGAGGATCAGAACTTGCCGCATCTTTGGGTGGCAATTCCCCCAGCAGCGCGGGCCGATAGGGTGCCTCGATCACGTCGGGCATGTGGCAAGTCGCGGAAATGTCGGTGATTGCCAGTGGCATGCCGTTCCAATGCGTATCGAGGATCGTGCCGACGAGAATCCCCGCATCCAGCGCCACCGCCTCGCCCGGCTCCAGATAGATTTCGAGAGCCGTCTCGGCCTTCACCGCCTTCAGAAAATCGACCAGTTCGTCGCGCTGGTAATCGGCGCGGGTGATGTGGTGGCCGCCGCCGAAGTTCAGCCATTTGAGCTGCGACAGGTACGGCGCAATGTGCGGGCGCAATGCTTCCCAGGTGCGCTGCAACGGCCCGAAATCCTGCTCGCATAGCGTGTGGAAATGCAGTCCCGACACCCCAGCCAGATCGCCGGGCTGCAACTGGTCCACCGGAAAACCCAGCCGCGAATGCGGCGCGCAGGGGTCATAGCGCGGCACGTCCCCTGTCGCATGCAATGGATTGATGCGCAGGCCGATGTCGAAGCCGGTAAGCGTGTCGAGCGCGGCGCGAAAACGCGCGATCTGGCCCGGCGAGTTGAAGATGACATGATCCGAAATCGCGCAGATTTCGGGTAAATCCTGCGCCTTGTAGGCAGCGCAATAGGTGGCGATCTCGCCGCGATAATGCTCACGCGCCAGCCGCGCCTCCCACAATCCCGACGTGCAGACGCCATCCAGCGCGTCCCCGATCAGCGGCGCCACCCGCCACATCGAAAAGGCCTTGAGCGCAGCCAGCACCTTGATCCCCGCCCGGTCGCGGACATCGGCCAATATCGCCAGATTGGCACGCAATTTGGCCGCATCGATGACAAAGGCCGGACTATCCACCCGGTTCAGGTCGAAATGGGCAAATGCGCCGGGATCGCCCGCGCGGGTTTCCAATACTCGTGCTCCTTTATCCTCCCCTCCTCTTCAGGGGAGGGGCCGGGGGTGGGTCTCTCGGATAGCTCAGCGTTGGGGGAGAGACCCCACCCCAACCCCTCCCCTGAAGCGGAGGGGCTTTAAGAAATCAAAAATCCAGCGGTCCCGGCAATTCCTCGCATGTCCATGGCAACCCCTGATGGTTGAGCATCGCCATGAAAGGATCGGGATCGAACTGTTCGATATTGAATACGCCAGCGCCGCCCCACGCGCCGGTCAGCATCATCGCCGCGCCGATCATCGCCGGCACCCCGGTGGTATAGCTCACCGCCTGGTTGCCGGTTTCCGCATAGGCGGCCTCATGGTCGCAGATGTTGCGGATGTAGAAGGTCTTCTCCCCGCTGCCGTCCAGCGCTTCGCCCGTCGCAATATCGCCGATATTGGTCTTGCCCGTGGTGGTCGGGCCAAGCGACGCCGGTTCGGGCAGCACCGCTTTCAGGAACTGGAGCGGAATGATTTCGACACCATTGTAGATCACCGGATCGATGCGGGTCATCCCGACGTTCTGCAGCACCGTCAGATGCTGGATATAGGCATCGCCAAAGGTCATCCAGAACCGCGCGCGTTCCATCTCGGGAATGAATTTGGCCAGGCTTTCCAGTTCCTCGTGATACATCATGTACATATTGCGCGGGCCGACTTCGGCAAAGTCGAAGCTCTGTTTCACGCCCATCGCCGGGGTTTCGACAAACTGCCCGTTCTGCCAGTGGCGAGCGGGCGCGGTCACTTCGCGGATGTTGATTTCAGGGTTGAAATTAGTGGCAAAGGCCTGCCCATGATCGCCTCCGTTACAGTCGAGGATATCGAGCAGGCGGATCGTCGCCAGCTTGTGCTTCTTCAACCACATCGCAAACACGCTGGTCACGCCGGGGTCGAAACCGCTGCCCAGCAAAGCCATCAGCCCGGCCTGGGCAAAGCGCTCCTGATACGCCCATTGCCAATGGTATTCGAACCGGGCGACATCCTTCGGCTCGTAATTCGCGGTATCCAGATAATGCACACCGGCGGCGAGGCAGGCGTCCATGATCGTCAGATCCTGATACGGCAGCGCCAGATTGACCACCAGCCTGGGGCCGATCGCCTTGATCAGCGCAGTCAGCGCGGGCACGTCCTCGGCATCGATCTGGTAGGTGTCGACCACTTGCCCGCTGCGCGCCTTGACCGAGGCGGCAATGGCATCGCATTTGGATTTGGTGCGGCTGGCCAGGCTGATTTGCGAGAATATCCCGGCATTGAACGCCATTTTATGCACCGCGACCGAACTGACCCCGCCCGCGCCGATCACCAGAACCTTGCTCACCGCCGTCTCCTCAGCCGCACCACGCGCCGCGATGGCGCCATATAGAGCGCTAATGTGACAGGGCAACATCGACGCGGTCCTGCATTGACAATCCCCCGAGTCCTGTCAAATCTGTGCATGGGGGAGATAAAATAATGATCGCCTATACCATTCTGAAACCGGTGGTTGCGCTGGCAGCCTGGACCATGGTGATGTGGGCGTGGATGTATGCCACGCGCATTCCGGCCATGAATGAGGCCAAGGTCGATGGCGACAGGCTGATGCATACGCCCGGCGCGACGCTGGACACGCTTTTGCCGCCGCAAACTCAGTGGAAAGCGCATAATTACAATCATTTGCATGAAGCGCCGACGGTTTTTTATGCGATTGCGCTGGTGCTGGCGATCAGCGGCGCGGGCGGCAACCGGGGGACGTGGGTTGCCTGGGCCTATGTGGTCCTGCGTGTCCTGCATTCGCTGGTACAGGCCACCGTCAACAAGGTGCAGCCGCGCTTCATCCTGTTCGTATTGTCCACGCTGTGCCTGGTTGTCCTGATCTTGCGCGCGGTGCAGGTGCTGTTTGTGCGCGGCTAAACCCCCGTTATTTCACGAATAAACTCGCCAGTTCGACGTGGGTAGACCAGCGGAACTGGCCCACCGGGCGCAATTCCACCAGCCGGTAGCCGCCCGCTGTCAAGGTCGCCGCATCGCGCGCCCAGCTTGCCGGGTTGCAACTGATATAGGCCACGCGGGCCACGTCTGACGCTGCAAGCCGCGCAATCTGATCGCGAGCCCCGGCGCGCGGCGGATCGAGCAGCACCGCGTCGAATTTGGCCAGTTCATCGGCCTGCAACGGGTTGCGAAAGAGATCGCGATGCGCGGCGTGGATCGGCAATTGCGCCCGCGCGGCGGCCATTTTGCAGGCCAGGTGGTTGCGCTGCTCGGCCTCCACCGCCAGCACCCGGCCGCCCTGCCCCGCCAAGGCAAAGGCGAAGGTGCCCAGCCCGGAAAACAGATCGGCGACCGCGCCGCAGCCCGCCAGCCACTGCGTCGCCGCCGCTGTCAGCACCGCCTCGCCATCCGCGGTCGCCTGCAGGAACCCGCCCGGCGGCAGCGCCACCGCCACCCCGGACAGCGTTACCGTGACCGGTTCCGGCTCCCACAGTGCCTCGGGTCCATAGCCCTGATCCAGCGTCAGCCGGGCAAGGTGCTGGTCGCGCGCGAAATCCAGCAGGGCCTCGGTCGCGGCTAATCCTTCGACGCTCAGGCCCTTGATCGCCACGTCAGGCCCCTGGTCGGCCAGCGCCAGTTCGATGTCGGCGGCAAACCGGGGTGCAGGTTTTGGTTTGCCTTTTGTCTTGCCCAGCGATTTGCCTTGGGGCGCGCCTTGCCGGGCCAGCATCCGGCGCAGGGGAGCGATCAGCGCGGCCAGTTCCGGCACCAGCACCGGGCATTCGGCCAGATCGACCAATCGATGCGACGCCGCCTCGCGATAGCCCAGTTCGACCCGGCCACCCGCCGCCGCCGCGTGGAGCACCGCACGGCGGCGACTGCCGGGCGGCGACAGATGCGACGGTGCGACCCGTTCCGCCACCAGCCCCTGCCCCAGCGCCGCGTTGACCACCCGTTCGCTGACGAAGTTGGCCAATGCGTCGTCGTTCAGATGCTGCAGCTGGCACCCGCCGCACACGCCATAATGGCGACACGGCGGCGTTGCATGCTGCGGCCCGAACTCCAGCGAGCCATCGGCCAGCACGACATCGCCCGGCGCCGCCCCGGCCACGAACCGCCCCGAAGCGGTTACGCCATCGCCTTTTGCCGCCACGCGCAGGATGGCTTCATTTTCGCTCACGGCTGCATTTCCTTCACAAACAGGCCGCGAATGCGCCTGCGATGCCTTGCGCCAATGCACCAGCAGTAAACGGCGGCGGCGTCCGTCGCGCCGCTTCGCCATGCAGCCAGATGCCTTCGCCCGCTGCGGTAAACGCCTCTACCCCGGTCGCCAGCCGCGATGCGATGGTCCCGGCCAGCACATCACCGGTGCCCGCCGTGGACAGCCAGGTGGACGCGCGGGGACTACAGGCGATCCGGCCATCCGGCGCGGCGATGACGGTGTCGGGGCCTTTGGCGACCACCACCATCCCGCTCGCTGCCGCCAGCGCGCCCGCGCGCTCCACTTTGCTGCCGGACCCGGCCAAGCCGTATGCGTGTTCCAGCGCCGCCAGTTCGCCTTCATGCGGCGTGGCGATGGTCGGGGCATGGCGCGCGCCCAGCAAATCCGGCGTCAACAGCATCAGCGCATCGGCATCCACCACCATGGGCGCGGCGCAGTGCAGCGCCGCCATCAGGCGCTGGTGCGCAGTGTCGTCGCGACCCAGACCCGGCCCGACCAGCCCTGCGGAAATGCGTTTGTCGCTCAGCCGTTTCGCCAGATCGCCTTCCTCGACAACCAGATCGCAGGGCGCAGTTAGCTGATGTTCGCTCAGCAATTTGACATAACCAGCGCCCGCATGTTGAGCCGCGATGCAAGCCAATAGCCCGGCCCCCGGCATCTCGCCCGCCACCACCGCCAGCAAACCCCGACGGTATTTATGCGCGTCGGCAGCGGGCGGGTGTAGCCGGGGTCGGCGCACCACCGCGCCCGCGCCCGTCACCGGTGCAACGCCGATATCCACCAGCCGCAACCCACCCATCAACGCCGCCGCAGGCATCAGGAAATGGGCATATTTCCACGCACCGAGCGACACCGTGAGGTCGAATTGGGGCAGGCCGTCATTCAGGCATAGACCGCTATCGCTCCCCACGCCGCTCGGCACATCGATGGCGATGCTATGGCGATGGCTAGCCCCCAGCCGCTGCAACAGCGCCGCATGAGCAGGCAATAATGGCCGCGTCAGCCCGCTGCCGAACAGGCAGTCGATCAGCACATCGCCCGCCGGCTCGGCATGTTCATCCCGTACCACGCCCCGATACAGCGCCGCTGCATTGCGCGCAGCGGGTGTGGTGGGCATCATCGCGGCGATCACCGACACCTCGCCGCCGCGTGCGCGGATCGCCTCGGCAATGACATAGCCATCGCCGCCGTTGTTGCCCGGCCCGCACAGCACCGTGACCCTGCGCCCCGCGGCCATGCGCCATACCCATTCCGCAGCGCCCTGCCCGGCCCGTTGCATCAACGCATCGACCGATGAACCGGATGCGATCAGCCCCTCTTCGGCGGCGCGCATCTGCGCCACCGTCAGGATCTGATCGCAGGCCTGTGTCACTGCATCAACACCCGTCCATCCTGAGCCTGTCGAAGGATTGTCATTACTTCTAGCCTGTCGCAGAGAAGGAAAGGCAATGCTTCGACAAGCTCAGCACGGACGGAGGAGGGTGAAATCATCGGTTGAGTTCAGATATCGGCGAAAACATGCGTTTCAGCCTTCGCTCCGGGATGCGTCACCGCGCCTTGATAAGCCGGGCCGACATTCTTCGCAAACCGCCACAGCGCGCCGGAATTATAGTCGTTCCCGCGCGGTTTCCAGTCCTTGCGGCGCTCGGCCAGCACGTCTTCGGCCACTTCCAGATCGATCGTGCCCGCCTCGGCGTCGATGGCGATCATATCGCCTTCCATGACCAGCGCAATCGGGCCGCCTTCGGCCGCTTCTGGCCCGACATGGCCGATGCAGAAGCCCCGCGTCGCGCCCGAAAAGCGGCCATCGGTGATCAGCGCGACCTTTTCGCCCAGCCCCTGACCATACAATGCCGCCGTAGTCGCCAGCATCTCGCGCATACCCGGTCCGCCCCTGGGGCCTTCGTTGCGGATGACGATCACGCTGCCTTCGCGGATTTCGCGCGCCTCGACTGCGGCAAAGGCATCTTCCTCGCGTTCGTACACCTGCGCGGGACCGCGAAAACTCAGCGTGCTCATCCCCGCGACCTTGACGATGGCGCCTTCGGGGGCAAGCGAACCGCGTAAGCCCACCACGCCTCCCGTGGGCGACAGCGGCGTCCTGACGTCGTGGATGACTTTCTGGTCGGGGTTCCAGGTGATTTCCTCGATGTTTTCGCCCAGCGTCTTGCCGGTCACCGTCATCGGGTTGCCATCGAGAAAACCGCCCGCAAGCAGCGTCTTCATCACCATGTAGACGCCGCCAGCATCGTGCATGTCCTTGGCGACATAGTGGCCACCGGGCTTGAGGTCCGCGATGTAAGGCGTTGATTTGAATATCTCGGCAACGTCGAACAAGTCGAAATCGATGCCGCATTCATTGGCCATGGCGGGTAGATGCAGCGCGCCATTGGTGCTGCCGCCAGTCGCCGCGACCACGCGCGCCGCATTCTCGAACGCCGCCCGCGTGCAAATGTCGCGTGGTCTGATGTTTCGCGCGACCAGTTCCATCACCTGACGCCCGGCAGCCACCGCAATTTCTTCGCGCGACTTATAAGGTGCTGGAACCATATTGCTGTTAGGCAAGGATAATCCTATTACCTCGCCGACGCAGGCCATGGTGTTGGCGGTGTATTGTCCGCCGCAGGCGCCCGCCCCCGGACAAGCCGCTTTCTCGATCGCGGTCAATTCGCTGAGTGGGCATTTGCCAGCGGAATAGCGCCCGACCACTTCGAACACGTCCTGCACGGTCAAGTCGCGGCCTTCATAGCGCCCCGGCAGGATCGAGCCGCCGTAAACGAAGATGCTCGGCACGTTAAGCCGCAGCATCGCCATCATCATGCCGGGCAAGCTCTTGTCGCAACCGGCAAAGCCGACGATCGCGTCATAGCAATGCCCGCGCACCGACAATTCTACCGAATCGGCGATGACTTCGCGGCTGACCAGGCTGGATTTCATGCCCTGATGGCCCATGGCGATGCCATCGGTGACGGTGATGGTATTGAATCGGAACGGTGTGCCGCCACCCTCGATGACACCTTCTCGGCAAATATTAGCCTGAAAATCCAGAGTGATATTGCACGGTGCTGAGTCGTTACCTGCACTGACCACGCCGACGAAAGGCTTGGCGATCTGTTCCTCGGTCATGCCCATGGCATAATAGTAAGAACGCTGCGGCGCGCGCTCGGGCCCGACCGAGACATAGCGGCTGGGCAAGCGTGATTTGTCGAATGGTTGAGTCATGCGTGCTTTCCTTGATTCCCCGCGCCTTTCGGGCGGAACGCGGCAAGGGTCAAGCGTCGAGACCCTGAGTGGTGGGTCGCCGATAAATCGTCATTATGAGTGAGACACCACAGCTAGCTCCAGATCGGTATCGTCCAGAACATGGTCACCGCAGCGCGCCTGTCATTTGCCACCAGCCGGGGTGGTGCGCCGATATGCGCGCCGCCGCCGCGTCGCGTTGCGCGGCATCGTCGTACAGCGCAAAGCATGTCGCGCCCGAACCCGACATGCGCGCGCACCACGGCGCGGTTTCGCGTAGCGCGGCCAGGATATCGGCGATCACCGGACAAAGCTCTATCGCCGCCGGTTCAAGATCGTTGCGTCCCGACACGGCCATTTCGCGCGCGCTGCCGATACGTAACGGCCCGCGATCCTGCCCGTCCCACGCCTTGAATACGGGCCCGGTCGCCAGTGGCAGGCGCGGATTGACCAGCAGCACCGGACATCCTGCCAGATCATCCGGCCCCGCCGATAATTCCGTCCCGGTGCCGCGCCCCACCACGCTGCGGCTGGCAACGCAGGCGGGCACATCGGCCCCCAGCGCCGCCGCGATCGCTTGCCAGCCTTCGGGCAGGCCCGTGGATCGATCCACCAGCCGGAACACCGCCCCCGCATCGGCAGAGCCGCCCCCCAACCCCGCCGCCACCGGCAAGCGTTTATCGAGGCGCAACGCCCATGGTGCGCCGTGCGGCAGAGCCGCCAGCGCGGCCATGACGATATTGTTCGAGCCTTCGCCCAGTGCGCCGGCAAACTCACCGTGCAGACTCAATGCTTCGGTATCAGTGGCTCGCGCCTCCAGCCGGTCGCCATCGTCGACGAAGGCGAACAGCGTTTCCAGCTCGTGATAGCCATCGTCGCGCCGCCTGCGGACATGGAGCGCAAGGTTGATCTTGGCATAAGCGGTTTCGGCGTATCCCATTCTCACATATTCGGATAATTTGGCCCGCCGCCGCCTTCGGGCGCGATCCAGTCGATGTTCTGGGTCATGTCCTTGATGTCGCAGGTCTTGCAATGGACGCAGTTCTGGGCGTTGATCTGGAGGCGCGGCGTGCCATCCTCAATCCCCAGGAATTCATAAACCCCCGCCGGACAATAGCGCGCTTCCGGCCCGGCATAGATCGGCAAATTCACCCTTGTCGGGATCGCCGGATCCTTGAGCACCAGATGGCACGGCTGGTCTTCTTCGTGATTGGTGAAGGACAGCGCCACCGACGACAAGCGATCGAAGGTGAGCACCCCATCGGGCTTGGGATAGGCGATCGGCTGGTACAGGTCGGCACGCTGGGTAGCGGAGGCATCGGTGTGATGCTTCATGGGTTTGAAGATCGGCATCTTCAGATAACGCAGCCACATGTCACCCGCCGCCAGCGCCGATCCGAACAGATCGCCACTGAATTTGGCGGCAAGCGGTTCGGCATTCTGCACCAGCCTGAGTTCGTCGGCGATCCAGCTACTGCGCACGGCGGCGTCATATTCGCCCAGCGCATCATGCTCGCGGCCCGCAGCCACCGCAGCGGCGATGGCTTCTGCCGCCAGCATGCCGCTTTTCATCGCGGTATGGCTGCCCTTGATCCGGGGGACGTTGACGAAACCCGCCGAACAGCCCGCCAGCGCGCCGCCGGGGAACGCCAGTTGCGGCACCGACTGCCAGCCACCCTCATTGATCGCGCGCGCGCCGTAGGACACGCGGCGGCCGCCTTCCAGCACCTCGCGGATCGCCGGATGGGTTTTCCAGCGCTGGAATTCCTCGAACGGGTAAACATAGGGGTTTTTGTAATCGAGCGCGGCGACATAGCCGAGCGCGACCTGGTTATTGGCCTGGTGGTACAGAAAACCGCCGCCCCAGCTATCGCTTTCCGACAATGGCCAGCCCTGCGTGTGCAGCACGCGACCCGGCACATGCTGGTCGGGATCGACATCCCACAATTCCTTGATACCGAGCCCGTAGATCTGCGGCTGGCAATCGCGCTCCAGATCGTATTTCGCCTTCAACCGCTTCGTCAAATGCCCGCGCGCGCCTTCGCAAAACAGCGTGTATTTCGCCAGCAGGTTCATCCCCGGCGCGTAATCGCCTTTCTGACTGCCGTCCCTGGCGATGCCCATGTCGCCGGTCTGGACCCCGATGACGGCACCCGCATCATCATACAGGATTTCGGCGGCGGGAAATCCGGGGAAGATTTCGACGCCCAGTTCCTCGGCCTTGCCCGCCAGCCAGCGGCACAAGCTGCCCAGCGAGCCGGTGTAATTGCCATGGTTCGACATGAACGGCGGCATCAGCACATGCGGGACAGGAAGCTTGGCGCCCTTGGTCAGGTACCAGTGCCAGTTATCGGTCACCGGGGTTTCGGCCATCGGGCAATCGTCGTCGCGCCAGTTCGGCAGCAGTTCGTCGAGCGAGCGCGGATCGACCACCGCGCCCGACAGGATATGCGCGCCGATTTCAGAACCTTTTTCCAGGATGCACACCGTGATTTCGGCATTCACCTGCTTCAACCGGATCGCCGCCGCCAGCCCCGCTGGGCCGCCGCCAACGATCACAACGTCATAAGGCATCGATTCCCGTTCGCTCATCGCCTTTCCGTTCCCCAGAGCGTGAGACAAAAATCACGCGACCACAAAATCTCGTTATCCCGGTTGAGCCTTGATTGCTGCGCGGCGACAGGTCAAGACCCCTGCCATGGACGATCGCCGCCAAATCCTGTTTTCAGATATAGGCGCCGTGCTGGACTGGTGGCGCGAGGCGGGCGTGGATTGCGTGTTCGACGATGACCCGCGCCAGTGGATCGTGGCGCAGGCCGAAATTGACCCAATCGCAGCCCCCGCCGATCCCGACAGCTTTCCCGCCGTAAAACCTGTAACCACCGCAACAGCGCCCGCGCCGCCGCGCGCCATGATCGGCGGCGCGCGTGCCCATTGGCCGGGCGACCTTGCCGCATTTGGCGAATGGTGGCTGAACGAGCCCTCGCTCGATGACGGCCAGTTGCGCGCGCGGGTGCCGCCGCGCGGGCCGCAAGCCGCGCCGTTGATGGTACTGGTGTCCCAACCCGAAGCCGAAGACCGCGACACGCTGCTGTCGGGGCCGCAGGGGCGCTTGCTCACAGCGATGCTGTCGGCGATGGGCCTGTCCGCAGCGCAGGTCTATATCGCCAGCGCCTTGCCCCGCCACACACCGATGGCCGACTGGTCGAACCTGGCGGCGCAAGGGCTGGGAGAGGTGCTGCGCCACCATGTTGCGCTGGTCCAGCCGCAGCGGCTGATCGTCTTTGGACGGGATGTTTCCCTGCTTTTGGGGCCGTTTGGGCTCGAATCGCCGCTTCCCGCGAACGCTCCAGCGCAAATCGGTGCTTCTTCGAGCTTTTTTAGCCATGAAGGAGCCAGTGTGCCGCTGTTGGTCGCGCGCGATCTTGGCTCGCTGCTCGAAAGGCCCATCGCCAAGGGCAATTTCTGGCAGCACTGGCTTGAGTTTAGCGCCCGTCCGTAAGCAGCGCCAAGGTATAATTGGACGGGGTAAGTTTTGGTAAATCCTGGTGCAAGTATGAGCAAAGCGCGCCTGCATAACTGGGCGGCAGCGGCGATCGGCGCTTGCTCACTGACCTTTGGACTGAACGCCCCCGCGCATGCCAACAGCGCCGCCGCCAACTATTTTCGCAGCCGCGCCGATCGCAGCGCGGTCCCGCGCCTGCTCAGTGAAGATGACCGCGCCTGGTACAAGGATTTGTTCGCCGCGATCAAGCAGCAGAGCTGGAGCAAGGTCACAGCGATGCTCGACGGACGCCCCGATGGTCCGCTCCACAATGTGGCGCGCGCTGAATATTACACCGCCTCCGGCTCGCCCAGGATCGATCTCGACCGGCTGACGCAGTGGCTGGCGACCGGCACCAATCTGCCTGAGGCGGAGCAAATCGGTGCGCTGGCGGTCAAGCGCGGGGCAACTGCGGCACCGGTTCTGCCAGCCCCACAAATGCTGGTGCATCTGCCTGACAGTCCGCGGCGCACCCGACCTGCAGAAGTGGCCGATGGCACGATGCCTGCGCAAGTCGGCGCGGCCATCCTCGGCAAGATCAAGCTCGACGATCCCGACAATGCCAAGCTGTTGCTGGACGGCGTCGATGCCGGACTCAGCGCCGAGGCCCGCAGCGAATGGCGCCAGCGCGTCGCCTGGAGCTATTATATCGAAAACCGCGATGCCAACGCATACGCGCTGGGCGTCGAAGCCGGAACCGCCGCGCCGGTCGCTGGCTGGTCCGCAGAAGGCTGGTGGACCGCCGGGCTGGCGGCATGGCAAGACGGCGATTGCCAGCAGGCGGGCGACGCCTTCGGCAAGGCGGCGAAATCCGCTGGTAATGCCGAACTCCGCGCGGCCAGCTATTACTGGCAGAGCCGCAGTTTTGTCCGCTGCCGCCAGCCCGAACAAGCCGCTGCCCCGTTGCGCGCCGCTGCGGCCTATGACGAAACCATGTACGGCATGCTGGCGATCGAACAATTGGGCATGAAAATTCCGGGCAGCCAGGCCCAGCCCGACTTCACCGAGGCCGACTGGCAGCGGCTGCGCGGGATCGACAACGTCCGCACTGCCGTCGAACTGGCCGAAATCGGTGAAGATGGGCTGGCCGATGAAGTCCTGCGCTATCAGGCACGGATCGGCGACCCGGCCCTGTTCCAGCCGCTATCGCGGTTGGCGCGCGATATCGGATTGCCGGCGACGCAATTATGGATGGCCTATAATGCCCCGACCGGCGGCATGGCCGAGCCCGCGAGCCGCTATCCGACGCCGAAATGGACCCCGGTCAACGGCTGGCAGATCGATCCGGCGCTGATTTATGCCCATACTTTGCAGGAATCGGTGTTCCGGGTCCGGGCGATCAGTCCCGCAGGCGCGCGCGGGCTGATGCAGATCATGCCCGCCGCCGCCCATGACCACGCCGCCGACCTCAACATCGCCGGCACCGCCGAGGATCTCAACCGCCCTGACGTCAACCTCGCCATGGGCCAGCTGCATCTTGCCAGCCTTCGCGCGTCCCCTGCTACGCAGGGCCTGTTGCCCAAGGTGATCGCCGCTTACAACGCCGGGCCGATGCCGGTCAGCCGCTGGAACAGCCAGATCCACGATCAGGGCGACCCGCTGCTGTGGATGGAATCGGTGCCATATTGGGAAACGCGCGGCTATGTCGCGACGGTATTGCGCAATTACTGGATGTATGAACGCCAGGCGGGTGGCCCGTCGGAAAGCCGCGCTGCTCTGGCCGAGGGACTGTGGCCGACCTTCCCCGGTCTGGCGGGCAGCCAGGCGGTGCGCCTGTCGGCCAATGGCATTCCGATGCGACCAGCCAAGCCTTATAAAGAAGTCAGCCTGCGTGGCGATTGATCTGGCGCGGCAGTTCAAGCCGATTGCCATTGCATTGCTGACCGTCTCCGATACGCGCGGGGCCGATGACGATACCTCGGGCGATATCCTGGCCGCGCGGATCACCACCGCCGGACATCGCCTGGCCGCACGCGCCATCGAACGTGACGATGTCCCCGCCATCTTGCGGCGGCTCGACGACTGGATCGACGACCCCGCCATCGACTGCATCATCACCACCGGCGGCACCGGCCTGACCGGTCGCGACATCACCCCCGAAGCGCTCGACCGGATCAAGGACAAGGACATACCGGGGTTTGGCGAATTGTTTCGCTGGATCAGCTACCAGACCATCGGCACCAGCACCGTCCAGTCCCGCGCCTGCGCCGTGGTCGCTCGCGGCACTTATGTTTTTGCCCTGCCCGGCTCGAACGGCGCGGTCAAAGACGGCTGGGACCGGATTCTGGCCGAACAACTCGACAGCCGCAATCGGCCATGCAATTTCGTCGAATTGATGCCGCGATTGCGGGAAGTTTGAGCTGGGGGCCTGGAGCGACGTACCCTGAATATGCCCCACTTCAATCCTCCCCTTGCGGGGGAGGTGGCTCGCGAAGCGAGACGGAGGGGGTGCGCGACGCGAGACATTCGCCAAAGATTGTCCACCAAACGGCCCCCTCCGTCAGCCCTGCGGGCTGCCACCTCCCCCGCCGGGGGAGGATTGAAGTGGCAGATTTACGGCACGTTGCTCTAATGGATCGCGCCTTCGCTCAGAACCGACGCTCAAACTCCAGGTTGATCCGCGCCTGGCTGGCTGCTTCGTGGCGATCGGGGCCTACGGAGGCCAGCCAGCCCGCATCGACCTCGATCTCGAACGGAAAAGACCGGGGCTTGTGTTCCCATTTCAATTGCGGGCCCACGTAAGCGCCCTGGGGATGATTCAGGAAACCATGATCATCGCCGAAATCGCCGAACGCCTCGGCGCCCAACCGCAAAGCGCCCACGGTGCGCCAGGTCGCGGAGGCGGCATAGCCGTATGAGGCGTAAACCTCGCCGCGCGGACCGTTGAACGGACGCTCGACGATCAGGTTCAAAAGCCCCTGAAAGCGGCCAGCGGTCTTGGCCAATAGCAGCTTCGCCTCGCCCCGGTCATTGTCGCCGTTGGTTCCTTTGGTCGCTTCGAGATAAAGACCGGCGTCGACGCCGATGCCGGGGATCTGTCCCAGATAATAGATGCCCTCGATACCCACGCCGGTCAGCTTTCGGCCATCGCCGGGCGCGCGTTCGACCGTGGTTACCAACGCCAGGCTCAGACGATCGTTGACGCCATATTCGGCTTCGTTGACGATCGTCTGAGCATTCTTCAGCGAACCATCGCCCACTTCCTGGCCGATTCGCGTTTCAAATTCGAACACACCTTTCTGGACGTATGGCGAATAGACCACTTCATCGAGGCGCGGATCGGCCATGGCGGGGGCACTCAGTCCCGCCCAGAGCCCCATCGCCCATATCCAGATCGCCACCCGCATGCTCGAATCTCCCTGTTGCGAAGAATTTGCAATAAGAGCTATTGCGAATGCGTGTCAATTGCGGATATGACTTTCTGATCGATGCGCGCTTGAGCATCGCCATGAAATCGAGGCCGACCAGATGGAATTTCGTATCCCCCGCGCCACGCGCGCCGCATTGCAGATTTTTCTGTTCCTTTTTGTCCCAGCGGTTCCGGTCGCGGCGATGGCCGAGACGCCCACCGGGGTCACGCTGACGTTGCAGAATCATCGGTTCACCCCTTCCGCCCTGACCGTTCCCGCAGGGCAAAAACTGCATGTCACCTTGATCAACGACGACCCTGCCATGGAAGAATTCGACAGCGACGACCTGGTTGTGGAAGAAGACGTCACGCCCAAAGGCCGGACCGGCTTCGACATTGGCCCGCTAGCACCCGGCGAATATCATTTCATGGGTGAGTTCCACGCGAAAACCGCCCAGGGCAAAATCATCGCCGTGCCCATGGCTCATTGATGCCGGGCTATCGCAATTGACGTTCCCTTCTTCTCCCCACCCGCTTTGCGGGCGGGCAATAGAAGGAGGACAAGTCACCCACATGCAATTGCCCTGCACTCTGATCGTCTTGCCCTTCGACATTCCGCGCCAAAGCCTCTAACGAGGCTGTCATCCATGCTCACCCTTGAAATCGATATCGAAGCCCCCTGGCCACAGGCTGGCGCCCAGGCCAGCGCCAAGGCCTGCGATTGGGAAGCTCTCGCCAACCGCGCCGCGTCTGCCGCTGCCGGGGTCGCGCCGGAGCTTGCCAATGATCGGCTCCTGGCCAGCCTGCTATTCACCGCCGATGACAATGTGCGGGCGCTCAACCGGGATTGGCGGGCCAGGGACGAGGCGACCAATGTGCTGTCGTTTCCGATGCTGGACCGGGCCGATCTGCTCGGACTGACCGGCGATGGTCCGCCCGAATTGCTGGGCGACATTGCGCTGGCCTATGAAACCTGCGCGCGCGAAGCTGCGGACAAGGGTTTGGCGGTGGCAGTGCATGCCACGCATCTGATCATCCATGGCTTGTTGCATCTGGCGGGCTACGATCATGTCGCATCAATCGCGCAAGCCGAGGCGATGGAGGCTTTGGAGATAAAGGCGCTTGCATCACTGGGGCTTGGCAACCCATACACAGCGCCGGGATGGGCTGACGGAGCAACGGGCTGACATGGCCGAATTGGGCCGAAATGACGTGAGCCGTAAAGAATTGGGTAACGGCGACCCGGACGGCAGACGCTCGATCTGGCGCGCAATCGGCAGGTTTTTCGAGGGCGGCGAGACCGATCAGTCGCTGCGCGCCCAGATCGAAGAGGCGATCGAGGAACATGAGGAGGGCGCCGACGATGCCGCGCCTGCCGATGGCGATCTATCGCTGATCGAGCGGCAGATGTTGCGCAATCTGCTGCATTTCAGCGAGCATGACGCCGATGACGTTGCCATTCCGCGCAGTGCGATTGTCGCCCTGCCGCATTCGGCAAGCTGGGCGGAAGTGGTCGCCGCCTTTGCCGCGCATGGCCACAGCCGCCTGCCGATCTATCGCGAAACGCTGGATGAAATCATCGGCATGATGCTGATGAAGGACGTGTTTGCCTGTCTGGCAAGCGACCAGGCGCCGCCCGGCGATTGGTCGGGATTGATGCGACAGCCCCTGTTCGTGCCTCAGGCACGAGGTGCCCTTGACGTATTGGCCGATATGCGGGCAAGTCGCGTTCATCTGGCGGTGGTGGTCGATGAATATTCGGGCACCGACGGCATCATAACATTCGAGGATCTGGTGGAGGAAATCGTCGGCCATATCGAGGACGAGCATGACGACGCTCCCGTCGAAATGCTGCGCGCGCTGGAAAACGGCGGGTGGGATGCCGATGCCCATGCCGAACTGGACGATGTTGCACGACTGGTCGATCCGCGCCTGGCCGATGATACCGAATCGGTCGATACGCTGGGTGGCCTGGCGTTTCTGCTGGCCGAACAGGTGCCTCCGGTCGGCGCGATGCTCGATCATCCCAGCGGCTGGCGGATCGAGGTGACGGCAGCGGATGAACGCCATGTCACAAGGCTGCGCCTGCATCCTCCCGCCGCCAGTGAAGCTCAGGACGAGTAATGCCCAGCAGCCGCCGCTTGCCGCCGCTGCGCGCGCTCGAAGCGTTTGTGCGCGTGGTCCGGCTGGGTTCGGCCAAAGCCGCCGCGACTGAACTGGGGCTGAGCCCATCGGCGCTGTCGCGGCGCGTTGGCGCGCTGGAAGACTTCCTCGGCAAGAAGCTGTTCACCCGCCAGCACCAGGCGATGAAACTGACCGATGACGGCCAGGCCTTTTTCCACGCGGTGTCACCGAAGCTCGATGAACTGGCCGAAGCCGTTGAATCCCAGACCGAGCACAGCAATATCATGCGGCTGCATCTCGGCGTGCCATCGCTATTCGCCGGGCAACGGCTATTTCCCAGGCTGCCCGAATTGCGCAAGGCCCATCCGCGCCTGCATATCGATATCGAAACCGGCCCCCATCTGGATGAACGCATCGGCGACACGCTGGACGCGGCGATCATGCTGAGAAAGGAACCCGAGCCGGGTTTCCACGCCGTGCGGCTCGATTACAACCGCATTTACGCCTTCACCTCGCTGGCTTTGGTGGCGGATATCGGCCCGGTACCCGATCTGCGCAAACTGAGCCGGCAGACCTTTTTGTTGCACCATGAATTGCCCGAGGTGTTCGAGGCATGGAAGCTGTCGCTGGGGCTTGGCCAGCTCGAACCGCAAGCCACGGACCATTTCGATAGCGGGCAACTGGTGCTGGAAGCCGCCGCGCAAGGGCTGGGTATCGCCATTATGCATGACGATCATTTCCACAGGGCCCATGATGAGCGGCTGGCGCGATTGTTCGAAGTCGAGGTCGAGAGCCCTTACAGCTATTGGTTCATGTGCCGCCCACGCGCGCTGGAAAACCGCCCGGTCCGGATTTTTCACGACTGGCTGGTGAAGGCTGGGATTTAGCTGAACTTTGTCATTATCGCTCGGGCGGCTTGGTCGGACGCCCGACCAGCAACCAGACCAAGCGAAAAAATGGAGCGGGTGAAGGGAATCGAACCCCCAGCGCAGCAGCTTGCTGCGTAGCGCACAAAGACTCAGAGGGTTCCGGGCGGCTTGGTCGGACGCCTGACCGGCAACCAGACCTAGCGAAAAAATGGAGCGGGTGAAGGGAATCGAACCCTCGTATTCAGCTTGGGAAGCTGCTGCTCTACCATTGAGCTACACCCGCAAACGCGTGAAAAGATTAACTTTTCCTATCAGGGTTACAGCGCGGTTTACAAGCTGCCACTCAGACTTGCGCCAATTGCCATACTTACGCTGCCTTGGTCAACGTAGGTTCTGCGAATTCCCGCCGCGACGCACCGCATTGTCATGGGGCGTGGATATCGCCAAGGATGTGCCAGGCCAACCAGTTGCGCTTAATTGCCCGACAGCGGTTGTGCGTCACCAATTTGGGCGGCAGATTGCGATAAACACCTTACCTTGAAAAAGAAGAGATGATGAGGGCCAGGAAAGAGAACGTGCGGCGGGTCGTGGGGCGGGGGCGAAACGCTCCGGCAATTTCCTTGGTTTTTCTGGGTGCGGCGCTGATCCTGGGCGGCGCCGGGGACGAGTATCCCCTCATCAGGCTATGCCTGGAGGTATTGGCCATCCTGGCTTTTTGGGCAACGACCCATGCTGGCAGCACGCTTCCTCGTTCTGCACTCGGACGCCTGTTTATGGGGCTGCTCGCCGCATGGGCCGCGCTGATCGCCGCGCAGTTGCAGCCCTTACCACCGTGGCTTTGGCAATCGCTCCCCGGGAGGCAGGCCGCCACTGCGCTTCTGAAGGCGTCCCAGGATAATGGCTGGCATTCGCTGAGCCTGACACCGGATTTAGGCGCCTTAAGTCTACAGGCACTGATTGTCCCTGCCGTCGCTTTTATAGTGACGTCTGCTATGCCACGACATGACCGACAAAGTGTTTTGCGACTACTTGTCACTATTGGCGTTCTTGATGCGATTCTGGGCATCATGCAGTCCGCGGCAGGCACGGATGCGCCGCTGTACCCGTTCGCAAGCGATCATCGCGGTGTCGGCATCGGTCTATTCGTAGATCGCAATCATCAGGCCGCCTTTCTGCTCGTGGCAATGGCCTGTGCGTTCATCAAGGGCGTAATCCGGGACTATCAAACTGCGCGGGTGCCGATGAGACTGGGTCGGGATATCCTGAGCGCGGGTATTTTTGGCGTGCTTGCGATTGGCGTAATAGCGACCGCCTCCCGGACTGGAATTGCGATGTTACCGCTGGCGCTGATCGGTTTTGCCACGCTCGCTTCCCGAAAAAGCCCGCATCGCAGGTTCATTATTGGTGCTTCCTGCATTTTTGCTGTCCTTGCATTCGTGTTCTATTTTTCGCCGTTGGGACAGGACGTGCTCGCCCGGTTCAGCGTCGCCGCCAGCGATGACCGGCGCCTCTATTGGGCCAACACCGTCTATGCGCTGCGCAACTTCCTGCCGCTGGGCGCAGGCTTCGGAAGCTTTGCTCATGTCTACATTGGCGTGGAGCCGCTGGCCCAGGTTCAACTGCAGTGGATCAATCATGCTCATAACGATTATCTGGAACTGGTTCTGGAAGGCGGATGGCCGGCTGCGGTGTTGGCCATAGCCGCACTGGTCGGCATTGCCGTTGGCGTGGTGAACCTCTGGCGCCGCGGTGAGCACAACAGTGCTCTGGCGACAGCGTTCGGAATTGGCGTGATTCTGGTTTTTTCGCTGGTTGAATATCCATTGCGGATGACGGGGACGGCGGTCGCGATGGCGATTTTGGTAGCGATGCTGCTACCGGGTGGCGTCGCTCGCGCTGCCGATGATGGCGCTGCGTTAAAGCCCGCGCGGCGAATTTTGGTCAGTGCTGCGGCTGCCGCAGGTGTCGTCATTGTGGTCACCACCCAAGTGTCGATCTCGCTCTTGATGGCTCGCCACGCTGAGGAGGCGGTAGCTGTGACGCCTTGGCTGTCTGCGGCCTGGCGCTCTGCGGCATTGGATGAGCTAGCTATGGGCAAGCTCGACCTGGCCGCGGGGGACGCCCGGCGCGCCCTTGCCATTTCGCCGACAGATACCATAGCAGCGCGCGTCCTGGCGATGTGGGATTTCGCACACAACCGTCAGGACAAGGGGGCGGCATTGATGCTTGCTGCCTCCACCCTGGGCTGGCGCGAGCCCTTCGTGGAACTATGGATGGTCCAGACAGCGATGGTGGCTGGCCGCGATGATATCGCGGTTGATCATATTGATGCCTTGCTTCGTCAACGTTTGGCGGGCGACGCGATGTTGCAGGAATTGCGCGTTCTGTTTCGCAAGCCGTCGGGCCAACTGGCCGTGATCGCCGCATTGAAGGACCATCCCGGATGGCGACAGGGGCTATTTAATGTCTTGGCGGGCGACGCCGTTTCCGAGCCTGCCGCGATAGATCATTTTCTGAACGAGCTGCGTACCGCGGGTATCGGTGCGAGTCCCGATGAAACAGAATTGATGCGATGGAGCCTCGCAGACCGGGGGGGCTATCTTCAGGCCGCACGCATATGGACAGAAAGTGGCGGAACGAGATTGCTTGCCGATATAGGAGCTGGCGGCGATGGACGTCCGATGCGCGAATTTGGGCCGCCATTTGTATGGCGCGCGCCAGCGCTGCCTGGTGTGACCATCACGCCCGAGAAAGCAGATGAGATACCAGAGGTGCCAGTGCTCTGGATCAGTTCGGATGGCTTCGCGCAGGGTGCTGCTTTGGTGCAAACTATCGCGTTACCGCCTGGGCACCTGTTGTTGAAGATAGTGCTCGCACCCGGCGGCGAGGCGGCTGCGGGTCTGACGGAATGGAATATAACTTGCCGGGCGCTTGGCGCAAATGCTGGGCCGACCGCGATTCAGCTCCGCTGGACGCGGCAGACCGACGGGCGGATGGTGGGCCTCGGGATGGTTCCCGATATCGGTCACTGCAATGGAGAGGATCTTGCGCTGTTCGTTACCGGCAATAGCGGCAAACCTTTCGCCTTCGCGCTGCAGCACGTTGCGATCGACAAGGCGCCTTGACACCAGAGCGTGTGGAATCTGATGCG
>JALYHR010000064.1 GCA_030776465.1 Pseudomonadota bacterium | reverse complement strand
TCGAGCGAGGATGGCAAAGCCGACAAAACCGACGACCAGCCAGACGAAAGCAAAGATGACAATTGCATCCCCACTATGAATCACATCACGATTCCACCTGTCTAGACCAAAAGTTAGCGCCTATGGGCTGTGGCCCTCGAACCTACCCTTCAAACTTGAACCCTACTGCTCGCCTTCACCGCCCCCTTCAGGCTCCGCGCTCGACTTGCGCTTGGCCGCCGCACCCTTGCGCACGGCCCGCTTGACCAACTTGGGCGCCGCAGGAGTCAGTTCGAAGCTCAGAGCATTGTCTTTCAGCGACACATGCACTTCGCCGCCGGTGGCCAATTTGCCGAACAGCAGTTCCTCCGCCAGCGGCTTCTTGACCTTTTCCTGGATGACGCGGGCCATGGGTCGGGCGCCATAGAGCCGGTCGTAACCGCGTTCGCCCAGCCATTCACGGGCGTCGCTATCGAACTGGATATGGACGTTCTGGTCGGCCAGTTGCAGTTCGAGCTGGAGAATGAACTTGTCCACGACCCGGCTGATGACGGCGGGCGGCAGGTAGGAGAAGGGCACGATGGCGTCGAGCCGGTTGCGGAATTCGGGCGAGAACATCTGCTTGACTGCTTCTTCGCCGGCGTCTTCTTTCGAGACGTCACCGAAACCGATGCCCGACCGGGTCATGTCCGAGGCGCCCGCGTTAGTGGTCATCACCAGCACGACGTTGCGGAAATCGACGGTCTTGCCGTGGTGATCGGTCAACCTGCCATTATCCATGACCTGCAGCAGGATGTTGAACAGATCGGCATGGGCCTTTTCGATTTCGTCGAGCAGCAGGACGCAATGCGGTTGCTGGTCGATGGCATCGGTGAGGAGCCCGCCCTGGTCGAAACCGACATAGCCCGGTGGCGCGCCGATCAGCCGCGAGATGCTGTGGCGTTCCATGTATTCGGACATGTCGAAGCGTTGCAGCGGGATGCCCATGATATTGGCAAGCTGGCGCGCGACTTCGGTCTTGCCGACGCCGGTAGGGCCAGAGAACAGGAAACTGCCGATCGGCTTGTCCGCCTCGCGCAGGCCAGCGCGGCTCAGCTTCATGGCGCTGGATAGCACCTCGATCGCCTTGTCCTGGCCGAATACGACGCGTTTCAGGTCACGCTCGAGGTGTTCGAGCTGCTTTTTGTCGTCGCTGGACACCGATTTGGGCGGGATGCGCGCCATGGTCGCGATCACTTGCTCGATCTCACGCGAGGTGATGATCTTCTTGCGCTTGGACGGCGGCACCAGCATCTGCATCGCGCCGACTTCGTCGATCACGTCGATCGCCTTGTCTGGCAGCTTGCGGTCGTTGATGTAGCGCGCCGACAATTCCACGGCCGTCTTGATCGCATCGGGGGTGTATTTCACCTTGTGATGCTCTTCGAAGGCGGTGCGCAACCCGCGCAGGATCTTGATCGTATCCTCGATGGTCGGCTCGTTGACGTCGATCTTCTGGAACCGGCGCAGCAGCGCGCGATCCTTTTCGAAATGGTTGCGGAATTCCTTGTAAGTGGTCGAGCCGATGCAGCGGATGGTGCCGCCCGACAGCGCGGGTTTCAACAGGTTGGAGGCGTCCATCGCCCCGCCGCTGGTCGCGCCCGCACCGATCACGGTGTGGATCTCGTCGATGAACAGGATCGCATGCGGCATTTTTTCGAGTTCGTTGACGACCTGTTTCAGCCGTTCCTCGAAATCGCCGCGATACCGCGTTCCGGCCAGCAGGCTGCCCATGTCGAGCGAATAGATCACCGCTTCGGTCAGCACCTCGGGCACTTCGCCCTCGACGATCTTGCGCGCCAGACCTTCGGCGATGGCGGTCTTGCCGACGCCGGGATCGCCGACATACAGCGGGTTGTTCTTGCTGCGGCGGCACAGGATCTGGATGGTGCGATCGACCTCCGGCCCGCGCCCGATCAACGGATCGACCTTGCCCGCCAGCGCCTTTTCATTGAGGTTGACGCAGAACTGGTCGAGCGCCGAGTCCTTCTTGTTGCTCGCCTTGGTTTCGCTCTTGTCCTCGGTGTGGTGCGGTTCGGCATCGGCACCCTTGGGGCTTTTGTCCTCGATGCGGCGACCGCCTTTGCCGATGCCGTGGCTGATATAGCTGACGGCGTCGAGGCGGCTCATGTCCTGCTGCTGGAGGAAATACACCGCGTAGGAATCGCGTTCGGAAAACAGCGCGACCAGCACATTGGCACCGGTCACGGTGTCCTTGCCCGAGGATTGGACATGCAGGATGGCGCGCTGGATCACCCGCTGGAATCCGGCGGTGGGGGCAGGATCGCCCTTTTCCTTGGTTTTCAGCGACTGGTATTCCTGGTCGAGATATTGGCGGACGACATCGCCAAGGTCGCCCAGTTCGACCCCGCAGGCGCTCATCACCTGGGCGGCATCGGCGTCGTCGATCAACGCCAGCAACAGATGTTCCAGCGTGGCATATTCGTGGCTGCGTTCCGACGCCTGGGCCAGCGCGGCATGCAGGGTTTTTTCGAGGCTCTGGGCGAAACTGGGCATTAGTACACCTTCGCTGGCTGGAGCAGCAGGGGTGATGGCCCGGTGCCGCGGTGATCTTTATAAACGAACAGGGTTAACAAACCATATATGGGGGTGCCTGCGGCTTTAACGAGGGGACAAGGAACCAACCCCGAAGTCATTTCGCGGTTCCAGAAGATTCTGTTGCATTATCATCGGTTTGGCGCCGGAACAGGGCGTCGGCCGCCAGGCGGTGTGCCGCGGATTTCTGGCGATGCGCCTTTACCCGCGCGATCTCCGCATCCAGCAAGACCACCCGTTCGTCGAGTTCATTGAGCGAGTAGCGATCGAGGCTTTCGAGGCCAAGTTTGTGAGCCGCATCTTCGCGAGAGCCGATCCAACCGCCAGGGAGATCATCATGCTGCATTGCAGCGCAGCATCGGCCCGCTTTTCCTTGCTGTCAACTGGCTGCAAAGCTAGCCTGAATTTAGCGTTATTTTGCTTGGTTTGTGCGGACTTACGAGTCGCCAGGCGTTTGTCTTCGGCGTAGAATCCGTTGCGATAGGGGAAAGGTGCTTCATGGTCGGCCAGCCTGCGGAATTGACGTCGGTGTTAGGGCAACAGGTCTGTGCCCTGGTGGCGGGCGGAGGTTATGCACAATTTTGTTTGGCCGAGGCGGGGCATTGCCTGCCTGTGCCCACTGGTCTGCCGCTGGAACAGGCAGCCGCGCTGCCGGAAACGCGGTTCACCGTTTGGCATCCGGCGATGGACCGGGTGTTTCCGCTGGCAGAGGCCGCGCAGGCCCACCGCATGATGGAATCAGGCGGCCATATGGGTAAAATAGTGCTGGCTGTGCCAGCACAGGGGCAAGATCGTGCTGGAGGTAAGTCATGGCTGAAGAATTGATCCTGCATGAAGATGCGCGCAGCGGCAATTGCTACAAAATTGTCCTGACCGCTGCCCTGCTGGGGCTGCCGTTGCAGCGACGCGGCTATGACATCATCCGCGGCGAGACGCGCACGCCCGAATTCCTGGCGACGATCAATGCCAATGGCAGCATTCCGGTGCTGCAGGCCGGCACGCGATTTCTGCCCGAAAGCAATGCCGCCTGCTGGTATCTGGCCGAGGGCAGCGCCCTGATTCCGACCGACCGCTTCGACCGCGCCGACATGCTGCGCTGGATGTTTTTCGAACAATATAATCACGAGCCGAATATCGCGACCTTGCGCTTCTGGCTGGCGTTCATCGGCGAGGCGAATTTGAGCGAATACCAGAGCGCTCAGTTGATGCCCAAGCGCTTTGCCGGGGATGCCGCGCTGAAGCTGATGGACCAGCATCTGGCGAGCCGCGACTGGATGGTGGGCGGCAGCATCACCCTCGCCGATATCTCGCTGTATGCCTATACCCATGTCTGCGAGGCGGCCGGGTTCCGGCTGAGCGATTATCCGCATATTGGCCGCTGGCTGGACCGGGTGGCCGGGCAGCCCGGTTATCTGGCGATGAATTAACGGTCGTTTCGGGGTAACGCAAAAGCTTGCCGAACCGGGCAGATTGGCTTACATCGCCCTCTGAATGGCCGCTCCCACAGGGGCGGCCCTTATATTTTGCGCTGCATTTGCGCCATATTCTGGCCCCGGAGACTCCTTTGACCCAGCCCACCCCGCTGATGCCGCATGCCACTGCATCATGGCTTGTCGACACGACCGCACTGACGTTTGAACAGATTTCCGACTTTTGCGGCCTGCATATCCTGGAAGTGCAGGCGATGGCCGACGATCTTGCGTCCAGCAAATATACCGGCCGCGATCCGGTGCGCGCGGGCGAGCTGACTATGGCGGAAATCGAAAAGGGCCAGGCCGACCCCGATTACCGGCTCAAGATGCACAAGGCCCCGGTCACTGTCAGCCGCACCAAGGGACCGCGCTATACCCCGGTGTCGAAGCGGCAGGACAAGCCCGATGGCATAGCCTGGATCCTGCGCCATTACCCCGAAATGTCGGACGCCCAGATCGGCAAGCTGATCGGCACCACCCGCACCACCATCGCCGCCATCCGCGATCGCACCCATTGGAACATCGGCAATATCCAGGCCAAGGACCCGGTCACGCTGGGGCTGTGTTCGCAGCGCGAACTGGACGCCATCGTCGCCCGCATCGCCAAGAAGGCCGGCGTGGTCGATGACGGCGCCGATGCGACCCGGCTGGGCGACGATCGCGTCGCCCTGATCGAGGAATTGCGCGCCGAGCGCGATGCCACCCAGAAACTCGCGGCTGCCGCAGCACAAGAGGCCGAAGTCGCCGCCTGGCTCGAAGCCAAGCGTGCCGCCGAGGCCGAAGGTACGAGTTGAGCAGGAACTAACGAATTGAGCAGGAACAGTTGAGATTGGAGGATGCGAGGGGCAAACCCCTCGCGCTCCCCAGCATTTTTGGCTGTGCATTGGTCCCAGGGCCGCTCCTTACCGCGTAGCGGGATTGCAGCCTGCGGCGCTGCCGCGTGGCGCGACGACGAAATGACGCGCAACGAAAAATGAATGGGGTTGGGGGCCTTTGGCCCCAAGACTTTGAATGGCTATTATTCACGCAACTATTCATCTGATTCAACAAGGCTGCCCTGCCGCTTTTGCGCCGCATTGATGGGTCATATGGCCTGAACTCTTGGAGAGCATGGATATGGACCGCGCCGCAACCGCTGCGAAAATTGCCGAAATGATCGCGCCGTTCAACAAGAAGGGCGTCGCCATCACCGATGCATCGACCTTTGCAGGCGATCTCGAATTCGACAGCCTGACGGTGATGGATTTCGTCGCCGCCATAGAGGATGAATTCGACATCATCATCAGCATGAACCAGCAGGCCGAAATCGAAACCTATGGCCAGCTGGTCGATGCCGTGGTCAAGCTGCATGGTAACGCCTGAGATGCTTGACGCCGCCGAAAAAACCGACCTGTTCTCCAAGTTCGACACCATGATCGCCTTGCGCGAAAGCGTGCGGGGGCCGGGGCGCGAGGACCCGTTCGGGCTGGTCATGGAAAAGGTGATTTCGCCCACCGTCGCCATCTGCAACGGTCGCGAAACGATCCTGCTCGGCACTTATAACTACATGGGCATGACCTTCGATCCTGACGTGATCGCTGCGGGCAAGGCGGCGCTGGATGCGTTCGGATCGGGCACCACTGGCAGCCGCGTGCTCAACGGCACCTATGCGCCGCACAAGGATGTCGAGGCTGCGCTGCGCGAATTCTACGCCATGGATCATGCCATGGTGTTTTCCACCGGATACCAGGCCAACCTTGGCATCATCAGCACCATCGCCGGCAAGGGCGACTACATCGTGCTGGACATCGACAGCCACGCCTCGATCTGGGACGGCTGCAAGCTGGGCGATGCCGAAGTCGTGCCGTTCAAGCACAACGACATCACCGCCATGGAAAAGCGCCTGAAACGCATTCCCGAAGGCGCGGGCAAACTGGTCGTGCTCGAAGGCGTCTATTCGATGCTGGGCGACATCGCCCCGTTGCGTGAGATGATCGCGGTCGCCAAGGCCAACGGCGCCATGGTGCTGGTCGACGAAGCGCATTCGATGGGCTTCATCGGCCCCAACGGGCGCGGTGTCGCCGAGGACCAGGGCGTGCTGGACGATGTCGATTTCGTCATCGGCACGTTCTCGAAATCGGTGGGAACGGTCGGCGGCTTCTGCACCTCCAATCACCCCAAATTCGAAATCCTGCGCATGGCCTGCCGCCCCTATGTCTTCACCGCCAGCCTGCCGCCTTCCGTTGTCGCGACAGCGGCCACCAGCATCCGCAAATTGATGCACGCGGGCGATAAACGCGCGCATCTATGGGAAAACTCCCGCGTCCTGCACCGCGAGCTAAAGGCGCGCGGGTTCAAGCTGGGCACCGAAACCCCGCAAAGCGCCATCATCGCGGTGATCATGCCCGATCTGGAGGCTGGTGCGGCGATGTGGCAGGCGCTGATGAAAGAAGGGCTCTACGTCAACCTCGCCCGCCCGCCGGCCACGCCCGCCAACATGACCCTGCTGCGCTGCTCGCTATGCGCGGCGCATACCGCCGAACAAGTGCAGACGATCATCGGGATGTTCGAACGGGCAGGGAAAAGCGCCGGGATTATTTGAAGGTTTGGGGTCTTGGAAAGCTTAGCCCCTCCCCTGAAGAGGAGGGGAGCCAAGCCAAGCCAAGCCGACCTCAGTGAATACTGATCTCGCCATTGACCGCGCGCCATTCGGTTGGGCCGATCAGCTTTTGATGCGCGATGCGGACGGAATGCAGGACCGCGTCGATATCGCGTCGCCAGAAATCCAGGAACCGCTTTAACTCGGGAAAGCGCGGCGCCAAATCGTATTGTTGCAGCAGGAATTGCTGCAACAGGCTGGGATGATCGGGCATGTAGTAGTGGATATGGATCGTCGCCAGGCCATAGCCGGCAAGTTGCATGCGCAGGTCGCTCTGGTTCATAGACATTCCCCGAAGGTCCGCCGAAAACCCCGCAGGGCGTCCGAAGGCATTGAATGACTGGACCAAATTAATAAC